>JASHRE010000101.1 GCA_030037515.1 Candidatus Sulfotelmatobacter sp. | reverse complement strand
CTTGACAAAGCTCGCGAACTGGCTCGACAGGCGGTAGAACTGGCGCGGGGTCGCAGCCTAAAAGAGGAAGCCGCAGGATACACAGCGGACGAAGCGCTACTGGAGGCCACTCTGGGAAATTACTCCCAAGCCCGGGAGCAAGCTGGGGCTGCCCTCAAGATTTCGCAGGGTCCTTTGGTTGAGTATTTTGCGGCTTGTGCCCTCGCGCGGGCAGGCGAATTCGCGCAAGCCAAGAGTCTCGCCAATGATTTGGCAAAGCGTTTTCCCCTGAGCACCTTTTATAACAAAGTCTATATTCCAGTCGTTTTGGCCCTTGTGGAAACTCGTCAAGGCAACCCCGCGCACGCCGTTGAATTACTTCAGGCTAGTTTTGCTTACGAACTTGGGGAAGACTTCCAGCTAGTGACGGCATATGTGCGTGGTGAGGCCTACCTTCAAATGCATGATGGGAAGAACGCTGCTGAGGAGTTCCAGAAGATTCTGGAACGCCGTGCCCTCGCTCCGTTTTTCCCGCTGGCAAAGCTGGGCTTCGCCCGGGCTTATCAGTTGCAGGGCAACACCGCTAAAACCCGCTCCGCCTATGAAGATTTCTTCGGCCTCTGGAAAGACGCCGACCCCGACGTCCCCATCCTGAAGAAAGCCAAAGCCGAGTACGCGACGCTGCAATAGTCTCATTTCCATGTACGCCGAGCGATCCATGCGCCGATAACGCCGAGAAAGAGCAAACAACAGCCGATGGCAATTTCAGCCTCGTGGATGAAATCCTCTTCAGGCGTCGGCAGATGGCGAAGGATGTCATTTGCAAGCTCAGCTTTGTTCTTCTCGGCATAGCTGGCGATCAGGTCGTCTTTCCCGTAAATGCCGTTTGCGTGCGCCGTGGCGATCCAGAATTCAGGAGTGCCTGTCGCGTACAGGGCCTTCAAAGCCGCCGCCTGATTCGGGGTGACCTGATGATCGATGGCATCCGCATAGATGCTGTCATTACGCGGCAGGTAGTCCTTGTCTGTGCAGTTCGCCGACGCGAGACACATGCCAGTAAACCAGTTGTAGAGCGAACCCGCTGGCACAATCAGGGAGCGATCTGTCCGACGCAGGAACGCGATATTCACGACGGGAGCGTTCGGAATCTTGACGTAGTTGCTCCAATTGATGCCAGCGTAACGAAACGAAGAAATCTCACGGCCTGCCCGCACGCTGCTAATGGTGTAGTTCAGCGCGGCGATGTTGTATGACGCCCTGATGTACGCCGACTGGAACATGTCCGACTTCTCCGCAAGCCAGTTGTGATCCCACCAAGTCGTATGCTTTAGCTGCGAGTCGCTGCCTGCGAAACAGGTAAACACTGAATCAAACGTGTCTTTGTCCACCCCAAACTCGCCAGCCGTTGCGACGGAAACGCCGCAGTCCGCAGTGTTGACTCGGTAAATCGTCTCCTCACGGTTGAAATTCTGGATCAGATCAGCACGGTCGTCATGTGCGGTGAGCATCCATTCGCCCGTATAGAGCATGACTGCACCAATGAGCAGCAGGATGAAGAGGAACGTCTTGACGATGCCCACCGCCAAGTGCAGGGGGTACCTGTTCAGCAATCGTCTGAAGTGTGGAAAGTGTGGAAGCAACTTGATCGTCTCAAGTGGCGGAAAAAGAAACCGAAATATATTTGCACTGGATTCCTCAATCGTGGCATCTGCACAAACAATTTGCGGATCGCAGCCGATGAAGTCGAGAGCCGGTTGCTGAGCAAGTTGCAAGAGGATCTCTGGCAGCCCGACAGAATGAGCTTCGCAATAGAGGAGTTCGGTCGTCAGTTGCGCTCGTCACTAGGGAGCGTGTCTGGCGAACTTGCGCAGATGCGGGTGCGAAAGGAAAAGCTTGAGCGTGAGATTCACAATTTTACTCAGGCGATTGCTGAGGGAGGTTCCTCCAAGTATCTGCTGTGTGAGATCGCGAGCCGTGAGAAGGAAATTTCGAGCATAACCGATCGCCTTCTCGCTTCGGCACCTGATTCAATCGAAGCCCGCATCGAGGATCTGAAGCGAGAAGTCGAGGCAGGAATTCAGACCCTCGGCGACCTCCTGAAGAAGAACGCTCCCTTGGCCAAGGAGGAATTGCACAGTCACCTGCTCGGGGTACAGATGAACCCGGCACTAGATGGTGAGGGTTGGTGCTACTTCGCCGAGGGTACGTGGGATTTGATTGGAAATGCGCCAGTTGGACCGAAGCTGGTACAGCCCGAGGACGGGCGGTTTGGGATGGTTGCGGGGGGTGGATTTGAACCACCGACCTTTGGGTTATGAGCCCAGGCGGTCAATCTAGCTCGTTGTTGATTCGACGACTCTTACACCCCTTGAAACCTGATTTTGACCCTATTCCGTGTCGATTCTTTGCCCAAGTTTTGCCCAAGTTTTCCGTCTCGGTTCGCACCAGCGCATCCTCGCTGAATGACTTAGTTAAGTTAGCGCTGAAGAAATACAGGTCGACGGATCGCCGATGGCCGAGGTGTAGTGCCGACGCCGTTCCGCCTGCGTGATAGATGTTGCGAAGAACTCTGGAAGATCAGAAGTTCTCCGGGAAAACCGCGCGTCTTGGCACGCCGAGACGATCTCTCCCGAGGTGCTAAACACCGCCAGAAGACGAAACTTGAAGTTCTTGTGCACTCCTGGACTGAGACACAGGCTCAAAAATCCTCTTCATGCTGGATTGCCCACGGTAGCCAAGCTTGCGCAGCTCCCGGACCACCCTCTCCCTACGCTTTCGCTTTCTTGTTTCGATCACTGCGGGACCTCGTTCTTCGTAACGCACCTGCCGCTGCAAAAGGATCCAAATGAGCGACAGAGCCGACGGGCAATCGCGCAGACGGCTTGATTATGTCCCATGTGCGGTACCAAGCGGTGATACACCATCTCGAAGATGCTCCCTTTGGTCTTGGTCGCGGCGATGGCAGCTTGCACAGCGTGAAATCCTCGCGTGAAATTGGTCTTGCTTTCCCGATTCATCCTGGTGCAAATTGGATCGATCCCGTAGAGTCTCCCGGGCAGATTCTACGGTCAGGAAAATAAGACAAGCTACGCTGCTGCCGGCCCGCAGGTTCACGGTGACGGTGGGCATTTTTTCATGCCTGGCAGTGCCAGGAAGGCGCGGAGCGCGATAAGTTGGGACTTCGTGAATCTGAGATGCGGGTTCCCCCTTCCGCGTGATCTCGAACTCGAAGATGGCAAAGTCGAAGCGAAGGTTCGCCGTGCCCGGCTCGGTCAGGGACTTTGTCGAACGACAGGCGACGGCTCCGCTCGAGAGGCTGTTCGAAGATCGTGGCCAATTCGTCTATCCCTACGCCGAATACTGGCAAAGGGCCATCGCCGCTATGCTCCTTTCCGGCCGTGTCGCGGCCAAGGCCGATGGCTTCCCCAATATGACGGACGTGAACCGGATCTCGAAGGAAGCAAATTTGGATCAATACCTATTCCACGCGACGGGCAGGTTCCTGGCTACTGCGGAGATCATACAGGCCAACGAGCAACGCTCCGGATATGAGCCCGGCAAGTTCAGCGACGCGTTTTGGAACCACCAACTCGACCCTTTGCGGGAGACGGCACGCCTAGCTTTTCTGAGGTTGGTCCAGCAGTTCACCCCCCCTCGCCTGTGGCGGCCCGCAGCTGCTATCGGATCGATGCTGGACGGGCTCGTGGCCTTGTTTGCCGCTGCGTTTGAAGAGCTTGCGATCAGGAAAGACCAGGCCGGCCATCTCTTCCTCGCATTCAGCCGGCTGCCCCGTCCGGGCTTGATCGATCTGGCGAGGCAAGTTGGCCTCGAGCAAGTCGAGTACGCAATTGAAAGGTGGGAGTCGTGGCTCGACGAGCCCGGGCAGACAGCCCTGCTTTCCGCACTCTACCATTCCGGTTGGGCTCACGCGATCGCCGAAAACAAGCGGAACTGGTTTTTCCTAAATGATACCGCACGGATCATCCTGGGGCTCGCGACACCGCCGGAATTGCCGGTGCCGATCCGCGACCTTAGAGTGCTCCCCAACCTTTGCGTGCTCGCCGGCCAAGATCTGCCGCCCGAGAAACTCGTGCCATTATTCCGACACTGCAAAATCAAGCGCATCGATCGAATATTTGAATTCCAGTTGAACAAGAGACAGCTAGCGGAGACCATTTTGCTATCGTCGACC
>JASHRE010000005.1 GCA_030037515.1 Candidatus Sulfotelmatobacter sp. | reverse complement strand
GTGCTCATTCCCGTCCTCGGAGATCAGTACGGTAATGAACTGGAGCGCGGTCAGTTGAAGCTTGTTTTCGATCTGGATAACGGGGTATTCAGCATCTTTTATCACGAGCACCGTTTTCCGGTAGATGCGTCGGAGTATCCGAGGATACTTGGTTATCAAATCGACAAGCTTGAGCAGAAACTCGGTGCAAGCAACGAAGATTTTCTGGAGCTGCAAAGCATCTCGACGGCGTTTGGGCATCTTCCTGGGCGCAGCGGACTGTCGCCGGAGCAAAGCGCGGAACGGAATCGCGAAAAAGAGGTGCAAAAACGCCGCCTGGCTGCGCTTGCTTCCAAGTCAGAAGAAATCCGCGAATTTTTGATTGCAAATGTCGAAGCCTTCAACGGCAAACCTGGGGATCCCCGAAGCTTTGATTTATTACACGAACTGATCAAGGCCCAGGCGTATCGCCTGGCGCAATGGCGAGTGGCGGCAGATGACATCAATTATCGCCGCTTTTTTGACATTAACGACCTCGCCGCCCTGCGCATGGAAAACGACGCCGTTTTCGACGCGACGCACCGGCTAATTCTCGAGCTTGTAGCCGAAGGGAAAGTTGACGGCCTCCGCATCGACCATCCGGATGGGCTTTACGATCCCGCGAAATACTTGCATGAGCTCTACAACAAATTGGCCACAGGAGTGGAGGGACCGCAGAAGCATGCATACCTCATCGTCGAGAAGATTCTCACCGGAAACGAGCACTTGCGTCGCGACTGGCCGGTCGACGGAACAACGGGTTACGAATTCGCGAACGCGGTGAACGGATTGTTTGTGGACCAGAACTCAGTCAAGAAAATGGAGCGGATCTACCGCGCTTTCACCGGGAACTCAATGGACCTCGCGGACCTGGTCTATCAGTGCAAGAAGTTGATTCTGAAGGTGAGCTTGGCCAGCGAATTGAATGTCCTGGCGAATTTACTGGGCCACATCGCGCTCTCAAATCGACACACCTGCGACTTTACGCTAAATAGTCTGCGCAGCGCGCTGGCGGAAATTATCGCCAGCTTTCCGGTGTATCGAACCTATGTGAATAGCAATGAGGTGTCCGACGAAGATCGTAGTTATGTGGAACGAGCGCTGAGTGCAGCGAGGCGGCGAAGTGACACGGCCGACTTGAGCGTCTTCGACTTCATCCGGCACGTTCTGTTGGTGCAAGTTAACGGAGCTGATTCCGAGACGTCCCAGCGCGCGGTCGTGCGTTTTGCTATGAAATTTCAACAGGTGACGGCTGCCGTGATGGCGAAGGGACTCGAAGATACGGCTTTCTATCGATATAACCGATTGGTTTCGCTGAATGAAGTGGGGGGAAATCCTGGAAAATTCGGAATCAGCGTCGAAGAGTTCCACCGCGCCAATCAGCAGCGCGGGGATGATTGGCCGCATTCCACGCTGGCAACCTCGACGCACGATTCGAAGCGTTCGGAAGATGTGCGGGCTCGAATCAATGTGCTGTCGGAGATTCCCTCGGTGTGGCGCCGCAATGTGGGCCGCTGGCGCGATTGGAACCGCGGAAAAAAAGCGACCGTAGATGACGAGATCGCTCCATCGCGCAATGACGAGTATCTGCTTTATCAAACGCTGGTCGGCACATGGCCGGGGGAGAATTCCAGGGACGAAGAATGGGCGACGTACACAGACCGGATTGAGCAATACATGCTGAAGTCCGCACGCGAAGCCAAAGAATACACGCGCTGGGCAAATGCGGATTCGCAATATGAGCGCGCGCTGTCGGCGTTCGTGCACTCCACCTTGGACCGCTCTGAGCCGAACCCGTTCCTCGAAGATTTCGCTGGGTTTCATCGCCGCATCAATCGAATCGGCGCGCTCAACAGCTTATCGCAGTGCCTTCTGAAGTTGACCTGCCCGGGCGTGCCCGATATCTATCAGGGCAACGAGTTGTTTGAATTTGCCCTCGTGGATCCCGACAACCGGCGGCCGGTCGACTATCACCGGCGCAGTCAGTTGCTCCACAAACTGCGTAACGAGAATCCTTCTGGGACCAAGATCGACTTTGAAACGCCCGACCCTGATCCGACCAACCCCAGTCTGAAACTCTATATAACCTGGAAAACGCTGCAAGTCAGGAATACAGAAAAGCCGTTGTTCGAAGCGGGAAGCTACCTTGCTTTGGCCGTTACTGGCCAGAAAGCGGAGCACGTTGTCGCTTTTGCGCGTGAGCACCAGGGAAGGACGGCCATCATTGCCGTGCCCCGGCTTTGCGCCACGTTCCTGGGAGAGGACTTTGAAAGCGTCGGTGACGAAAAGCTTTGGGAAAATACCAGAATAGAAATTCCAAATTCATGCGCCGCATGTTTCCACAACGCGTTCAGCGGGGAGTGCACTCCAGTTGAAGCTCACGAACGACGCTCTCTGCCTGTAGCAAAAATGTTGCTTGCTTTCCCCGTCGCTCTCATGCTCAGCGATAGCTAAGCAACGCAATCGTTTTTGTGATCCGCATTCGCGACATCCTTTCCCACAAGCAGGGCATCCCAAATTCAAAATCGCTGGAGGTTTGGTCGAAAGTAAATTAGTTCGTTGTGAAAACGTCGTCGCGGACTTTCGACAAAAGCATCAGATCGCACCCGGCACTTCCGCGAAGAAATACCGGTCGCGCCAAGCCCAGCCAATCGTGAGCCATCACATTGACATCGCCGACGCTTCGGATGCGCACGAGTAACTCGATCACCGCGAAGACGGTTACACAAAGTGTTTATCAAGTTTCCGCAGGCCGCATGGCTCACCGGATGACAGGGCCCGGCCCGAAGTAAAACGGATCGGGCCTTGCCGAAGAAGAAAGGGCATGGCGTTAGCCCAATCAACACGAGGGACGGTTCGTCACCCAGGGGCGGCCTTTCAGATCTGAGAAAGATCATGAACCGACCCGGTCGAGACCCCAGAAAAGTCCACCGGAGGAAGTGAGGGCCATGCTCCGGTGCTGACTGACATCTGGATCCGCTTGGCGCTAGGCGGAGTCATCGTCTCCTTGAATTCGCGGTTTTGGGCAATCTGGTGAACCCGAACAGCTTTGCGGGAATACTTCGAGCGGCGCCTTCGGTCACTCTCGCCATCGTTCTTGCAGTCACAAAACAAGGACGCGTCCATGGGTTGGTCGAAACGCGCTCCATAATTCTCGGAGCGATTGCTTTTGTCGTTTATGCCTGCGTGTGATGCGGATTCTGCGCATCGGTAAGTGGTCCGCGCTTTGGCGGGCATTATTGCAGACAAGTGCGGTCCTACGATCGGCGGACTGTTCCCTGCGTTTCCGGCTATTCTTCCGGCGGGGTGCGACTCTTATTGAGAGCCACGAGAAGAAAGGAAAGCGCCGGACGGCGGCGACGGAACGCTGCGAGGCAAAAAGCGGCCGCTTTAGATGCGGCGGGCGTCGGCCGGTGCACCCGGTCTGACGGCCTTCGTTCTTGCAGTATGGAAATTGTTGGAGCGGCTGGCCGCTCTGGGCAACCCTGATCGTGGCAATCTTGGCCTGACTGGCGGGTTCCGGTTTCGGCGGAAAAAGGCACTCAAATGCCCGATTCCCTCGACCGCACTCAGAAACGATCGCGACCCCACGACAGGATTGTCCCGGACTCAAGCGGCGTCGGCAAACCTGCCGTGAGTCGCTAAGCAGGTTTTGAGCGCATGCAGTGCGTACAGCGCATCTTCGAGTCCTTCCTCTTCCTGGATGTGATCTCCTTGGGCGTGAAACAATTCTCTAGCCCGGTCGACGATGGCGCGTTCAGCTTGATCGATGAGGAATGGGATCTTGTCTTTGTCACCCTCCAGAAGGGCTGCGACATAAAGATCTTTCCAGTCTTTCGCCTTGGGAGGATGCGAACTAACCACTGCCATGACACGTTCCTTCTTTGGATGAAATGTTAAGAGAGCCCTGAGACACCTGAGGCTACATAAGAGAGATGCTGACAACAATACAGCCGATTCTGTAGAAATTCGTTTTTCACTAGAGTGTTTTGCGGAAATTTTGCGTGAACGTTTACGCTGAATGCGTTTCTGTGTTGTCGATGCCCCCCACCTGCTCACCACCATTCATTTTGTCGTCAGAACCGTGTGCCCGGAAATTCCCAACCATGCTGCCGGCGATTCGTTTTTCAATGCGTCATTCGACCTGCCGGGCCCTCAAGCCAACTGCGTCGCGAAAATTACGTGGTATGACGTATTCCCGTTGCTTTCGACGAAGTCGACACTGAAAATCAGGAGCTTTTTGTTGCAGGCCGCTTCGTGCATCGAAGTTGTGACTGGACTCTGCGGCCACGCCAAGTGCGCAGGAGGGCCGCGATGAATTGCATTTCGATTCCAGACAGTGAAGTAGTGCCGATGGACGAAATCGCGGCTGGGGTGCGCGGCTTGCGGATCGCTTTCGTGAACGTCTTTGCCATTATGCATCCGGACCGTTCCTGGACTCTGATCGACGCAGGCTTGCCCTTTACGGCAAGCGCGATCCAGAACTGGACGAAGAAATTTAACGAGACACCTCCGAACTCCATCTTGCTTACGCACGGGCATTTCGATCACGCCAGCGCGGCTCGCGATCTGGCGGACGCCTGGAATCTGTTGATTTACGCTCATCCCCTGGAAGCACCCTATCTGAAGGGACAGAAAGAATATCCCGCCCCGAACTTTGCAGCCGGTGGTGGCGCCATGTCTCTGCTTTCGCCACTCTATCCGCGCGGGCCAGTCGATCTGGGGAATCGCCTGCGCTTATTTTCAGGGGAGGGGATCTCAACTCTGGCGGAATTGCCGGGGTGGGAAATCCTGCACACGCCGGGTCATACTCCCGGGCACGTCTCCTTTTTTCGTTCGCGGGACCGATGTCTCATTGCTGGTGACGCCTTTTGTACGACAAAACCAGGATCGTTTTTCGAAGCCGCTATCACACAACCGCCCGAGCTTCACGAACCCCCGGCATACTTTACTTCCGATCGGGAGGCAGCCCGAAAGTCGGTGCAGCTTCTCTCGGAACTGAATGCGATGGTCGTGGCGCCAGGACACGGTCAGCCCCTGCGTGGGGCAAGTCTTCCCATCAAGCTGCGACAACTGGTCCGGTGTTTTGATGAAGGCTCGGGGCCGGACAAAAAGAAAACGGCGTAGACGTTCGAGAAAAATTGCTCTGTTCCATCACAGACGCGATACTCGCAAAGGGAGCCGCGCTGGCCAAGTCTGCTTAAGAGCGATGATGGATATACTTACGCGGCTTCATCATCGGGGCGGCGTGGCGGAACGTCGTCTGGCCGGACATATTCTAGTGCGTGCGCGGACGCTCGAGGTGGTCGGCTGCATCCTCCACGCCCTCTACCATCGAGGCTGCCATGGGCTGATCGTCTTCTGCGAGTTCCGCCACGCTGGCACCGTCTTCACCTTCAACCTCCAGCCTGCTGATTCCGAAACCCGGGCTGCCGAATTTCCCTCGATGAAGGCTAATTGCCCCTGTTCGCGGGACTTCTCAAAACCAGCACAACGATGCGGCCATCGGAGTGGAACTCGCCTCCAGTCGCGGTTTTTGCGGTCGTGAGTGGATCGGCGGGTGTGACGTGGTCTCGTCGAACCACGAGACCGGTTCCGGAAAGAGTGCCATTCACGTACTCACGTTCGCCGTCAATTGCGGGATCGATCTTGTGAGTCACGCCATTGTTGCGCTGATCGCGTTCGAAGCCGATATCGTGGGTTGCAGCCACACACCATAGCGGCCGTGCTTCCACTTCAAAAGGAGATTTCCAGACGCGCAGGTGATTTCGTGACATGACCACGCGAACAGCTTCGGCGTGCGCGAACCCGTAGTCCTGCGACCGGCCGAATAGAAACAGCGAGCTCATCGGCATCGTCAGGTAGTCTTTCTTTTCGAGCGAACCGACGAAGGCGTTCAATGCGGTCTCATGCACGGTCTTGTCGACTTGTACCCAGCCCGCCGTAGTGAACGCTTGCACCACCTGTTCCTGAGTCCCCACGATCAGCACGTTTACCATGTCTCCGGGATTGCCCGCCGGATCAGAAACGCGGCGCGGAATTTTGCTCAGCAGTTCGGGAGTGATGGC
>JASHRE010000100.1 GCA_030037515.1 Candidatus Sulfotelmatobacter sp. | reverse complement strand
TCTTGTCCGAGCGCTGGTATCTCAGCCGCGGGCGCCGACCCAGGCTGTGGCGTCGGCCTCGCCCCTGTGGCAGTCTGCGCGCACAGAGAAGCCGCGAGACATAAAACCAATACAGACGGGAGGAGAGTTGAACCTGGCAGGTACAGTGGCTCCTCCTTGACCCGAGATCTTGACTAGCAGACGCGCAAGTCGTTGTTGTTCTCCAGACCCTCAGATTCTACTCACATTATGCCGAAATTGGCCTTCACCGCGCCTGGCCGGTTGGCCTGTCGCAGGGCGACAGTCGGGAACTCAAAACTATCGTCGCTGGCGTCGGTTGACAATATCGAGAAGCAGAACGTGGACGAAGTCACCCGCGTCGATCTGCTCAACTACAAGCAGTGGATGATTAACAAGGGACGTTCGCATCGCACGGCGGACGAATGGCGCCGGCCTGGTAATACAAACGTATTTTGTAGTACAATGTCGCCAGTGAAGGCGAATGTGCAAGCCCGATTGGACCGCCGCTCCCAAATGGCAATTGAGGAACTGGTTCGCCGACTGGGTTGGAGTCCATCCCGGGTCGTGCGCGAAGGGATACGGCTGCTCGCAGCCTGCTACGGTAAGCCATCGCGGAAACGTGTGATCGGTGTGGGATGCTTCGCCTCCCAGGTCGCAGATTTGGGTTCTAACAAGGAACACCTGCAAGGATTTGGCAGGTGAAACCAACACTGCTGGACACCGGAGTGATCGTTGGTCTGCTGGACCGGAGTGAAGCACAGCACAATCGTTGCGTCGCCGCTCTCGAGGGGCTGGAAGGCCCGTTGGTTACCTGCGAAGCCGTTATTGCCGAGAGCTGCTATCTTTTGCGCAACCTGCCGGGAGCCAGCGCAGCTGTCCTTGAAAACGTTGAGCAAGGAATTTTCCAGATTTCGTTTCAACTTTCGCGCTCGGCTCACCTTGTACGAAAACTTATGCGGAAATATCAGGACTCGCCGATGGACTTTGCCGATGCGTGTCTGGTGCAACTCGCCGATGAAATCAACACGGGTAACATTCTGACACTTGATCGAGACTTCAGGTCTTATCGGTGGCGCCGGTCGCGACCTTTCCAGCTGCTTGTGGAGCTGGACTGATTTGTCGGTACGGCGTGACGGCTCCCAATGCCAACGCAGCGCCACCATGACGAACGGCGGAGATGATTCCGAGCTGAACTTGATTATGCTGTGAGCAGGGTGTCGCGCTCCAGCTTCGGCTAGTCCCTTCCAGCCGCGAAAAGTGATGCAATCTCAATTGGAAGATATCCGGCTGAGCGTGCGCTCGCTCGATGCGTCGTGTGCTTTCCGCAGATGGGGGACCTGTTCATGAGCCTGATCCACACCCGCGAGCCCAACTACGTCAATTCATTCGATTACCTCACGGAGTTGCTCCGGTACCCCGAGGAGTTGAAACAAAATCCGTCGGAATGAATGCCCGGAACTACCGCGACACCCTGGCAAGGCTGGCGGCTGGCGACCCGCCGCGGCGTAGTAAGTAGGATAACTTCTACCTGGCCGAAAAGGATCGTTGGCGGCTATGGGGGGTGGTGCTCCGAAATAGCCGCCAAACCGGGCATCTGAAAAACGCAAAAATCGTCGAGGATTTTGTCCGGGCGCGACCACCGCAGGGGGAGCGCTCCCCCAGCTATACCCAGGGCCTGCTATCATATTTCTGGCTTCTGGCGCCTTCAGAGCGCCTCCGTGTCCGCGGAAAGGACTGCGTCCTTCTGAGATCGCACTTTTCAAGCAATCGCATCGCTGAACTCTTTTCTGCCCAGGCAAGCGGACACCGGGCGCAACAGAAAGGAGCTCACGTGAGTCGTACATTACCCACCCGGCGGATGCATGAGCATCCCGACCTCTATCAACTGAAACGGCAAGCGAAGGAACTCCTCCGCGCCTTCCTCGCTGACGAACCGGAAGCTACAGTGGAGGTCCACGCCCGCTATACTCGTGCTGATCGCACCACCTTCGCTCTGCACGATGCCCAACTCGTGCTCGCCCGGAGCTATGGATTCGAAAGCTGGCCCAAACTCAAGGCATACGTCGAGGGCGTCACGGTTCGCCGCCTTGCCGATACCGTTTGCGGGAACGATGTGGCTCTAGCTCGCAAGATGCTGGAGGCTCGCCCCGAACTTGCCAATATGGCGATGTCGTACGGCGACGAGCATCGGCCAATTCACTTCGCGGTCATGAATCGCTTGCCTGAAATGGTTCGCCTGCTGATGCAGCACGGCGCGAATGCGCGTGCGGGCATCTATCCACATCGTGACGCGACAACCGCCTGGATGCTCGCCAAAGACCGAGGCTACGATGAGATCATCGCGATCATCGAGGACGAAGAGCGCCGCCAAAAGCCGCCGGAGGTCGAAGAGCAACAAGAAACCCGAGGTGATGAAGATCTGCGTACCGCGGTCGCCGAGGGCAATATCGAATGGCTCCGCGCCTGCCACGCCGTGGGAACCCTGACCAACCCCATCCGCTGGGACGGCGGCGGTCTTCTCACCGTCGCAGTCAAGCACAACCGCCCGCACATTCTCACGTTTCTGCTCGATTGCGGGTTCGACCCCAACGAGCGCATTTCGGAAGGAGAAGGTGATTGGATCGCATACTCGCAAGGCTATCCGCTGTGGACCTCGGCCGCGCTTGGCAGGGGCGAGCTTGCCGAAATTCTACT
>JASHRE010000099.1 GCA_030037515.1 Candidatus Sulfotelmatobacter sp. | reverse complement strand
GTCTGGCGGACTGGTTCTGATAAACGGAAACAACGACACGTTGACGAAAACCGCCATCGCCGCCGGTAACTCTCCCACCCTGATGGCCATCACGGCAGCGCGAAACATCGTGGCCGCGTTTGATTCCAGCAGCAACAACGTCTATGCGATAAATACCGCTACGGAAAAATCGATCGGCCAGGTGCCCCTTCCCGGCCCAACCTCGAGCATGGTGCTGCCCACCTCCAATCCAGTGGGGTATGCAGCGGTCTCAAGCGCCAATATTCCGGGCTATCCCGTCCTGGGGGCCTTGGAGGTAATGAACTTCTCCTCCGGCGCGCTCACTACCATCGCGGTCAGCAATGCACAAACTGTAGTGGCAAACAATACCGGCAGCCAGCTTCTGGTCTTCAGCAACGACTCGAATTCGGTCACGTTGCTCAATCCCGCCAATGCGATACCGCCGGTCGACATGAGCTGCTTTCCGAGTCTCAATCCCAATCCGCCGCAGAACCCGCCAGTTTGTACGACTATTAACGGTTTTGACCGCCCTGTTTTTGCGATCGTGAGCGGGACTACGGCTTATATCCTAAATTGCGGCGCGGAGTGCGGTGGCACGCAGGCCAGCATTCAGACGTTAAACTTGACTACGCTGGCAGTGGGACCGGCGATTCCGGTTAACGGTGCAACCTGGGCCTATCTGAGCGGTACGAGCCTTTACGTTGCCGGCGACGGTACGCCGACCGGGCAGCTTTGCTCCTCATTGACAAACGCGGTGAACAAAAAGACCGCCGCGACCTACTGCGGCACACTCGATATCGTGAACCTGACCACAATGACCGACCCCTATTTCAATAGTCCCGCGGCCGAGATTGCCATTCCCGACGGCTACCACGATCGCATGGATATGAGCTCAGACGGCCAGCTCTTCGTGGGATCCAGAATCTGCACGAATATCGGCAATGTCAACGACCCGGTGGGCGAAGTGCGGGGATGTCTCGCCATCTTCAATACCAATACCGGCGCGGTCGTGATTGCTCCCGATAACGGCGACGTTACCGGCCTGCAAAGCTTCACCAGCCGAGACGTCGAATACGTTGCCGAGGAAGGTAACCTGCGCGTCTACAACACATTGACCGACTCGCTGTTGATCAACCAGGACTACCTGCCGCTGGGCACGATCCCGGTCGTCGGCTACGCCTACGACGTGAAAGCCATCGACTTCTTCTAGACGTCGCGCCACAGACCATCCCAAGCGTAGCCGCTCTTCAGGCGGGAGCGAGGGGTCTTGCGCGCAGTGCCCCTACACGCTTTTGGGAACAATCTGGAATCGGATTCCCATCCCGATCCGCCAGCCGGGCCGCTGGGCAACTTGCCCTCGAGAAAATCATGGGTCGGGCGAACGCAGAGGCACACCCTTGGCGACTCACGCGGTCACGGCGGCACCGGCATCGTGGGTCCACAGCACGATTCAATCCAGCGCCCTTCACCTTCCGGACGAAGGCCTTGGTCGTCGGGCGGCTTCGACCGTTTTGATTTGCGAGCGTAAATCCATTCAAGGACAACTCGATGCGAACCGGTTCTCCCTTTTCTCGAGTTCGAATCGTTCCGACGAGACCAAGCTCCCCGCAAAGCAGAGCCGCCCGTGAAAAAGCGCGGGAGTAGAGATTGATCATCGGAGTTTTGAGGCCAGGCATACCGTCGCCTTCTTCTTGATATCGGTGAAGAGGGGGCGCGGATTCTATCCAAAAGTAAACAATCCCACGACGCAGAGAGCGTCGAGAAGATCCGCGGAGAACGCAAAGAAAGAATGCCAAGCCGGATATGTCCTCAGCGCACCGCGCGGAAGCTCCCAGCGAACTCCGCGTTCCAAGGCTGAAGCTTGGCCAGAACTCTACTTTCCCGGTTGCAGGACGAGAGTGTGTCTTCGCGAGCCATCAACCGCCTTCTCTGTGAATGGCAGCGCAAACGTCGTTCCCTCGTACCAAGCCTTCCACTGATCCATGTAGTGCGGACTCAGAAAATTCCCGCCCTGGCCGGTGACGGTGTTCAGCGTCGACCCGTCCCAATTCGCCAAGTCGGCGGTGAACCTTTCCGACGGTCCGTGGTGCCGGGTGACCGCCTTGACCGCGTATCCGCTGCCGGACTGCGGTCTCACTCCAGGTCCCGACCACTGATTGAGCAAGGGAATCCGCCCGAGAATCGGATGCTGAATCTCGACCGCGTTGGCACGTCCCCAGCGCCAGCTCGCGAGATCTTTCGGGACTTCCGGGCCGCTGACCGCAGCGCCCACAGCTGCGGCCAGAAGGTCCTCATAACTTGAGTACTTTTCCGGCAGCCAGCGCTTCGGACGATGCAGCAGAACATTTTCCAGCCACACCGAGCGCATCTCCCAGGAATAGGTCTTCCAGTTCAGCACGCTCAGATCATCGCGCGACGAAGACGCAGGCGCCGGACCGAGCTTCGGTTCCAGCAGCAACTGCGTGAGCTCGCGAATCGACGCTTCCGCAATCGTCGGCGCCGCGGAAGACGCCAGCATGCGTCCATCCCAATTGCGCAGGAAATCAGCAGCTTCCTTTGCCCGCGATGAGGCGTTCGATGCATGATCGACGGCGTAGACGAATCGTTCCGCCGCAAACTGATCGGGCTCAGACTGCACGTCGGTCTCCAGCGCAAGCATGTCCGCGGCAGAGAATTGCCGTCCCGACTCGAGCACATGGTAAATGCGTGCCGTTCGCCACGGCGCGGCCCACTCCATGCTGATCGAATAGGGATAGTCATCCGGGGTAATCCTTCCATTCGCCGTGGCAATAATCCCCGAGGGCGGATTGTAGATGCTCGGCAATTTTTCAAACGGAATGTAGGAAACCCACTCGTGCGCGTTGTCGGCGCCGCTGACGGGGAGACTGCCGTCGCCGGCAGCCCGAATTGGAACCTTCCCCGTGGCTTGATATCCGATGTTGCCGTCTATGTCGGCGTACACGGCGTTTTGCCCTGGCGCGTCCAATTCCAATAACGCGCGCCGGAAATCCTGCCAATTTCCGGCA
This sequence comes from Candidatus Sulfotelmatobacter sp., assembly GCA_030037515.1. Classification (GTDB taxonomy): domain Bacteria; phylum Acidobacteriota; class Terriglobia; order Terriglobales; family Acidobacteriaceae; genus Sulfotelmatobacter. The sequence continues at coordinate 2,732 of JASHRE010000099.1, read as the reverse complement.
GAGTCGAGATCGAAAAATGGCATGCGAAGGCCATCGTAGAGCGTCCAACGCAGCGCCAGTTGCCGCGTCTCGCCAGGAACCAACTCGGTGATGATCGGTCCATGCCGCGTGATCTTCACATCCACGGTCGCATCCGGCTCACTTTTCACATGGATCGTTTCCGTGCGATGCTCGGGCTGGGCCCATCCTGTCGGCGTCTGATACTGGCCGTGCGCGTTAAAGTTTTCAATGTAAACATCAGTCACAGTCGGGCCGATGTTCGTAAATCCCCACGCTATCCGCTGATTATGGCCAACGATCACGTATGGCATGCCGGGCAGCGTCACCCCCGCAACATTGAAATCACCGGCATGCAGGTGCACCTCGTACCACAAATTGGGCATCTGATGGCCGAGGTGCATGTCGTTCGACAGCAGCGGCTTGCCGGTCACGGTGTGCGCGCCCGACACAACCCAGTTGTTCGATCCGTTCACGGGCTGATCTTGTTCCAGCAGGGTCGATAAAGGCAGTCCCAGCTTCGTCACGACATTATCGGGGCCCTCATCGTCGTCGCTATCATCATCGTCGTCGTCTGAATCCTTTGTCGGGTGCGAAAGATCGTCGCGCATCACGGTCGGCGGCCGATCATGCCAGGAACGATTCACATAGAGATCTGCGGTCAGCTCTGGCCCCAGTTTCGCCAGAATTTTCTCCCGCGCCAGAGCGTCAAAGAAATACCTATAGTTCAGATCCTTCACCATCTGGTTGGCGATGACGATCGAGTCTTCCGGCTGCCACGGCTTCGGCGCGTAATGCAGGATGCGAAATTCAATGGGAAGCTTATTGGCATGTGCGGCGATGTACGCATTCACTCCGCGGGCATAGTCGGCGAAGAATTTCTGATCCCGTGGCGTGGCCGTTGCCATCGATTTCTGGGCCGCCGCGCGCAGGCCCAGAATTCGCTGCTCGCGATCGACTTTCAATGTGTCTTCGCCGAGAATTTCCGATAATTCTCCAGCCGCGTACCGTCGCATCATGTCCATCTGCCAAAGACGGTCCCCCGCCGTGACAAATCCCTGCGCCAAGAAGAGATCGTCGAGATCGCTGGCCTCGATCGCCGGCACGCCCCGCGCATCGCGAATCACCGTGACCGGGGCGGTGATTCCCGAGACCCGAAGTCGGCCATCCAACCGAGGCAAGGCAGAATGCGCGATCGAATAAGCCCAAAGCAGCACTCCGAGGCAGACAATGACAAGGAAGGAAAGCACCCAAAAGAAAAAGCGCGCAACCGGTCGGCGCTTCTTCGAGGTCGATAGAATTTCCGCAGTCGAACTCATGTGAATCTTTGATTGTGAAGGATTAAACCGGACTGAGCAAGCCACCGTTTTTGTCTAGGAACTCTGGTTTGTGTGGGGGCGGAGGCATGCCTCCGCCCCCGCGACCCAACCGGCGTGCACGCCCGGATGCTTTCCATAGATTCCTGAAGCTTCAATTTCATTTTCAAGACGACGAAATGCTATCCTGAGCCATTCACCGCGCCATCCCATGCTGCAAAAGCGCATCGACGATCAGCCCACAATCTCGCGTGAAATGGTACGCGAGGCACAAGGCATTCTTCATCGGCATCTGAAGCGGGTTGGGCTGAAGCAGACCGCGCAGCGCGACACGATCTTGCGCACGTTTCTGGAAACGCGCGACCACCTCTCGACCGATGAACTGCATCGTCTGGTGCAGAAAAAAGATTCCGGCATCGGTTACACGACCGTTTATCGCACGCTCAAGCTGCTAGCCGACTGCGGCCTGGCTAGCGAAGTTGCGTTTCACGACGGCGTTTCGCGTTACGAGCATCAGTACAACCGTCGCAGCCATCATCACATGGTTTGCACCGAGTGCGGCAGTTCGGTCGAGTTCTTTTGGCAGGAGGTCGGTCAGCTCGAACAGGAGATCGGCCGCAAATATCACTATCTCACCACCCGGCATACCTTTCAGATCTACGGCATTTGTGAAGAGTGCCGCGGGAAAAACGAAGTGAACCGAAGTTGACCCTACAGGCCCCGCCGAAGATGCCCGAACTGACCTCAACCGCGCTGTCCTGTCCTGAATGCGCCGCCGAAATGCCGGCCTACGCCGCATTTTGTCCGGGCTGCGGACGTGCCATGCAAGTCATGCCGAAAGTGCAGGGAAGGGTCGGCTTCCTGCCGCGAAATATCGCCGGAGCCCTTGCCTACCTCACATGCATTCCGGCGATCATTTTCCTCACGCTTGATCCTTACCGCAGCGATCGCTTCGTGCGCTTCCATTCCATTCAATGTCTGCTGCTATGGCTTGCAGGACTCATTATCGGCCTTGCGATCCGGCTGTTGGCGCTGGTTCTGTTCATGATTCCCGTCGTCGGTGTATTACTGATTTCGCTGATCTCTGTACTGGCCGTGCTCGCTGCATTTTTTGTGTGGCTCGTGGTGGTGGTGAAGGCCATACAAGGCCAGGAGTTTAAGCTGAGCCTATTGGGCGAGTTGGCCGAGCACTACGCACCGGCGCTGTGAGCGTCGGATCCGCTCGTGTGTCCTTCTGTCTGTGACGACGCCGGCAGGCGTCAGCGCGCTCGGGCGTACGTGGCTCGCTGCGCCTGCGAGTTTCGACGCAGCGCCATTCACAGGCCAAAAATGTCCCTCCCCACACGGTCAACCATTGGGGCGAAGCCAAATTTCCGCCCTGACTCTCGCGGATGTCATTGCCCAACGCATCAATCCCGG
>JASHRE010000098.1 GCA_030037515.1 Candidatus Sulfotelmatobacter sp. | reverse complement strand
GCGGCGCCGGAATTCAAAGCCGATCCGCGGCGCGACGGCGTAAATTCCGAGGTCTTTATTCTGCTCAACTTCACTCGCCGCACCGTGCTGATCGGCGGAACTTCGTACGCCGGTGAAATGAAGAAATCGATCTTCAGCATAATGAATTTCCTGTTGCCGCCGCGCAACGTGTTTCCCATGCATTGCTCGGCCAATGTGGGCCGCGACGGGGTGAGCGCGCTGTTTTTTGGATTGTCCGGCACGGGCAAAACCACTCTTTCCGCCGATCCTTCGCGCAGCCTGATCGGCGACGACGAACACGGCTGGAGCGCGGACGGAATTTTCAACTTTGAAGGCGGATGCTACGCCAAGTGCATCAAGCTGACGAAGAAAAACGAGCCCCAGATTTGGAGCGCGCTGCGCTTCGGATGCGTTCTCGAAAACGTCATCCTGGACCCGAACACGGGCATCCCCGATTACAACGACGACAGCAAAACCGAGAACACGCGCGCGGCGTATCCCGTAGATTTCATCGAGAATGCCGTCATTCCAGGAATCGGCGGGCATCCGAAAAACATCGTGTTCCTTACCGCCGACGCGTTTGGAGTTCTGCCGCCCATTTCGCGACTTACGGCGGAACAGGCGATGTATCACTTTCTGTCGGGCTACACGGCCAAGGTGGCCGGAACCGAAGCGGGGATGAAAGAGTCGTCGGCAACTTTCTCGACCTGCTTTGGAGCCCCCTTCCTGCCGCTGCCTCCGAAGGTCTACGCGGAGATGCTCGGCCGGCGCCTGCGCGAGCACAACGCGCGCTGCTGGCTCGTCAATACCGGATGGCAGGGCGGACCCTATGGCGTCGGCAAGCGCATGGAAATTCCCTACACGCGGGCTATGGTTGATGCCGCGGTCGAGGGCGAGCTGGGCCGGGAAGAATTCGAAATCGAGCCAAGCTTTGGATTCGCCATCCCCAAGAGCTGCCACGGAGTGCCTCCACGGACTTTGAATCCGCGCAACGCCTGGCTCGATAAGTCCGCTTACGACAAGGCCGCCGAAGATCTGTGCAACCGCTTCGCGAAAAACTTTGAGCGCTTTGAAGTGCCACCGGAAGTCAGGGCAGCCGGACCGAGAGCACTGAGATAGGGTTGCCTTTCCAGCCCGTGGACCGAAATCCCCGTTCCCCAATCGCCGCGTACTCGAAATCGATTCGGCCATCTGAAAGCTCGCCAGCAGGTTTTCCATTCTTCATTGACCTGCGGGTGCATCTTCTTTCCCAATACACACTGGCCAAACAGGAGCGCACGCTGGCGAATGTCAGGTTCTCATGTTCGCCTCTTTCTAACCAACGGCCTTGTCGAACCGTCGTGCGCGGATGATCTTGGTCGGCCGCGGCTTGTTTCCTGTTCGTTCCGAAGTCGGTTATCAGCAATAATGGAGGGCATGCTCAACCGGCGCGCTTTCCTCAAAAACGGCGCAACTTCCCTGCCATTGGCTGCCGCACTCCAGACACTCGACCCTGCCAGGATCTCAGCCGGAACGATGGCCGACGCGGTCATCAGCGGCGGCGTTGGAAAACTCATCCCGCTGCCAACCAGGCTTGCTCCGGTCGATCCCTCCACTTTGCCCTGGCAACAGAACATTCGCCGCGTCGCTCAAAGCAACATGACTGCGCACGACCCTGCGGTGATGAATATTGAAGAATGGGCTGACTATTGGCATTGGGCCGGTGCCGACATCGTTTTCATCAGCGTGACCGGCATCCTCGCCTTCTATCCCTCAAAGGTCCAATTCCATCGTCACGGGAAGTTCCTCGATGGCCGTGACTTTTTCGGTGAATGTGTCGCTGCTGCCCGCAAGCGGCGGATGCGCGTCGTCGCCCGTATGAGTCCCGACCTGAACTGGGCCGATGCCCTTGACGCCCACCCGGAGTGGGCCATGCGCGACGCCAACGGCTCGGTTCTCCTCAGCCCCGAAGACTTGCGGCTATTCCGCACCTGTATGTTTACGAGCTTTATGGACGATTACGTTTCGGCCATCATGCGCGAAATCAATTCGCTCTACGACGTGGACTGCTTCTACACCAATGGATGGCCTCCCATCGGCACTTTGCCCAACTGCCATTGCGCCATCTGCAGCAAGCTTCCCCCATCCAACACCACCGCCTATTGGCGTGCGTTCAATGATCGTGTTCTTGAGCTCTGGCACACGTACGACGCCATCGCCAAAGAAAAAAGCCCCGACAGCTTTTACTTCGCAAATCTCGGCGGCAACGTCCGTTGCGGCCCCAATCTTGATCGCCTCGGCAAAACGGCGGTTTGGTTCCAGGCCGATAATCAGGGCCGGACCTCTGACGACTCGGCAGTCTGGGGATGCAGTCTGCAAGGCCGCGTGTGTAGCGCGATCATGGACGGAAAATTCGCCGCCAACGTCTCAGCGGGTTACTCGACCGGCACGGTCCGCTGGCGAAATGCCTCCAAAAATCCCGCTGAAGCCAGAATGTGGTTGAATGAAACGCTGGCCAGCGGCATGGCGCTCTATTACCATTTCATCGGCTCGGAGGCAGGATTCGGAGAAGATCGCCGCTGGCAAAAAGTCGGCTCTGATTATTTTCAGTGGGCGAAGAAACACGACGCCCATCTGAAGCCCCGTCGTTCCCTGGCGAACATCGGCGTGGTCATGGGACAAAGCACGCAACTCCTCTATCCGCCTCCCGCTGCCGCTCCCGCGCAACACTACATGCGCGACACGACCCACGGGATCTACGCGGCGCTCCTCAGCGGTCGCTTTGCCTTCGACTTCGTGCACGAGGACCGCCTCGATCTCGAACGGATCAGCAAATACCGTGCTCTGCTTCTACCCAATGTTGCGATGCTCAGCGATCGTCAGTGCCAACAGATCCGCGACTACGTCCGCTCCGGAGGGTCAATCCTGGCCAGCTTCGAAACCAGCCTGTACGACGAAAACGTGCAGCGGCGTGAGGAATTTGGCCTGGCCAGCCTGCTCGGCATCAACCAAGCGGGGAATGTTATCGGCACGAACGGCAACGCTTACTACGGCCGCATTGAACGCTCGCATCCGATCCTTGACGGCTTCTCAAACACCAACTGGCTGCCGGGTGCAGAAAACCGTGTTCCCGTCAGACCCGTGGAGGACCCGATTCTCACGGTGGTCCCCGGCTTCGTGCAATATCCTCCGGAATTGGCCTACCCACCAATCTCGCACACCGACGAGCCCGCAGTTGTGTTGCGGGAGGCCGGCCCCGGCCGCCTCGCCTATTTTCCCGGAGACATCGAACGAACCTTCTGGCTTACTGGTCACGGCGACCTTCTGCGCCTATTGCACAACACGATCCGCTGGATCACGAACCATGAAGCCCTCGTTCACGTTGACGGTGATGGATTCCTGGAACTTTTTGCCTGGGAAACTGCACCCGGG
>JASHRE010000097.1 GCA_030037515.1 Candidatus Sulfotelmatobacter sp. | reverse complement strand
GGAGCGCAGGGAATCTCTCGCCTTTCCACGGATGGAATAAGCGGGCCAGTGCGGAAGCGGCAGGGATCGAACAAAAGCCCGGAATTCGAAGAGGTTGAGATGTCTCGCCTGCTCTCTGTAAATGTCGGCCTTCCGCGCGACGTACTATGGAACGGTAAGATTGTCCGAACGGCGGTCTGGAAATTTCCCGTTGCGGGGCGACGCATGGTGCGCAAGCTCAATATTGATGGTGACGGGCAAGGTGATCTCGCCGGTCATGGAGGGGAGCACCGCGCCGTCTTCGTCTACCAGGTGGGTTCCTATCATTACTGGGAGCGCTTTCTCGGCCGCAATGATTTTACGTTTGGCCAGTTTGGCGAAAATTTCACGGTCGAGGGCCTTCCCGATGACGAGGTTTGCATCGGTGATCGATACCGCATCGGCGACGCCCTATTTGAAGTGACGCAGCCGCGGGTGACGTGCTATCGCGTCGGCGTCCGCATGAATGAACCTCGCATGCCGGCGCTTCTCGTAGCACATCGAAGGCCAGGATTTTACTTTCGTGTGCTGCAGGAGGGAGAAGTTGGCGCCGGCGATGACATCGCGAAAGTTGCTGACGGTCCAGAGCGGGCCACCGTGGCGGAGATTGACGCTCTTCTGTATTTGCCAGGGCATTCCCATGACCAACTGCAACGTGCCCTGCGGATTCCTGCGCTTAGCAAAGGTTGGCAGAATTCGTTCCAAGCAATGCTCCAGCAAGAAGCCAGTTCCAAAGATGCGGCGGGGAATCCGGGACTGGCATATGAGGAGCAGGCTCCAGCATGGCCCGGATTTAGACAAATGAAAGTCAAGCAAATCAGGAAGGAGAGTAACAACGTGACCTCCTTTCTTCTCGCGCCGATCGATGGTCAGCTTCTTCCTGCCTTTCACGCGGGTCAGTTCGTTGTCTTGCGGTTGCTGGTCGATCCGGGCAAGCCTCCGATTCTTCGCAGCTATTCCTTGTCTGATCTGCCCGCCGCCGATCATTTCCGCATCACGGTCAAGAGCGAGTCGAACGGCGTTGGAAGTTCGTTTCTGTGCAGCCGCGTGCGAGAAGGCGATGCGTTGGATGTGAGTGCACCTCGTGGAAGCTTTACTCTGCATCCCGGCGCAATTCCTGTGATTTTGCTGAGCGCCGGAGTCGGCGCAACGCCCGTGATGTCGATGCTGCACGCTCTCGCCGCAGAAAAATCCGAACGAGAGATCTGGTGGATCTATGGAGCGCGCAATAGCGTGGACCATCCATTCGCGCAAGAATCGCGTTCACTAGTGAAACGGCTCTCTCGCGGGCGAAGCTACATCGTGTACAGCAAGCCCGCGGCAACCGATCAACTTGGGTTGGACTTCGATGCGTCAGGTCACATCGACGCGGCTTTGGTGGAGAAAATTGGAGTATTGCCCGATAGCGAATTCTATCTGTGTGGCCCATCTTCGTTCTTAGAGAATATGCGCAATGGACTGCGAAAGTGGGGTGTGCGCGCCGGGAATGTGCACACGGAGATCTTCGGTGCTCTTGAGGCGATTACCCCTGGTATGGCGCAGGTTGACCACACCCCGCACTTGCCACAAGGGCCGTCCGGATCTGGCCCCCCGGTCTCGTTCGCGCGTAGCGGGGTTACCGCCGCGTGGGACCGCAAATATCAAAGTCTGTTGGAACTGGCGGAAGCCTGCGATGTTCCGGTCCGATGGTCATGCCGGACGGGAGTGTGCCACACCTGCATGACGGGTCTGATTGGCGGATCGATTCGTTACAACCCAGAACCGCTGGAGAGGCCGGCGCCGGGGAATGTGCTGGTGTGCTGCTCACAACCGGAGGCAAATGTAATTGTTGACCTGTGATGACATGGAAATGATTGCGCGCGATCGGGTCATTGGCGTGTTCTTGGGTATTCTCGCCATGGGCTTCATCTTTGACCGCATCGGGACGAACAGCGATGCAGAGCAGTTGCAGAAACTGCTGGTGCGGAATGTGCGAATGCTATCACTGCTCGCAGTCTGTTCGGTGATACGCGACAAGGCCGTTGCCAATTCACAGATCAACCGACTTCGCAGTCAGAGCAATGACAACTTCGCCAGTCTGGAGTCGCAGGCGGATTCCGTGCGGTTTGAGTTTCGCCATCGGCGCCAGGAAGACGTTGCCGAGTGTGAGCGGATTCGGAGGGCTCAGCCGGCGTTGCGTTCGAGCTACCTGCTCGAACTCAGTCTTCTCTCACATCGTGCGCGACGCGATATCGACTCCGAATTGACCCAGCAACAAAATCGGGCGCTGGACCATTTTCTAAACGAATATAGCGACGAACTTATGTCACCTTGCCGCATGGATTGAACGCGAAGAGGGCGCACCTGCGCGAATCACCGATGATTCCAGCCGGCTGTTACGGCAATCCTTCGAGAACCACCGCTCCCCGAACTCGCAGGCGCTGATATGTGTCAGAAGATGGTCTCCTCTCTTCTCATGTTGCGGAATGACTGCTAACTCGCGCTCTGACGAGCAGCTTTTAGCCACGAAGTGCAGTTGCCGCAACGATTACGCGTTGCTTACCCCTGGCTATGAGAACGCCTGCGGTTCAAAATGGTGGCATCGGCAAAAACCCCCTCCCTCGTTTAACAGAGCTCAGGAACTCTTGCGAATAATAGTCGTAAGGCGATTGTTTGGCGGGCGTTGATTTGGGCACGGTGGATCTCCTTTCGAAGTGAATCTACCTCAAACTAAGTATCTGGTGGCAGTTTATCGTCGGGTCTGCGATGTCCTTGCCTTCGCCAGGCTCCACTAAACCACTCCTCAAAAGGGAGGTCAGGCGTAAAAGCAATGCCTGCACCGTCGGAATATCAACGTGCCACGGATGACTTTTACAAGCCACTTATGGACGCGCGCGATGCGGCAGGACTAACAAGGGCCAATCACCAGGCCTCCTCCGGGCCGCAACTTGCGATGGTGCGATTGTTCAATGGATTCAGGAGTAGTAAAATATGGGCGCAGCAGTACACGTCCTTTCCTGACTCCAACGAGTGATAGATGGCATTGACCAGCCATGTGGGCGATGGAGGTCGGTATGGCAGGATCTCGTTGTGCATACTTGTCTTTCTGTTTTGCCTCCTAAGTAGTACAGCTTCCCCTCAAAGCCATTTTTCCCGTGGAGTCGATTTTTCAACTGGAAGCCCACCGCCATTCATGGCCGCGCGGAGCATAAAGGGCGATGCAAAGCGCGTGCCGACCACATCGCCTACGCTTCCCTTGAGGTTCGAAGTTAATCGCGGACAAGCAACCCGAGACGTTGATTTTGTGGCCTACGGTCCCGGCTACAGTGCTCAACTTCGCAAGGGTTCCCTGGTGGTGGGCCCGGGCCGAACGAACAATTCTGCGCATGCAGCCGAAGCCGGGCAGGCTGCTGGGGTACAAATTGTGCTTTCCGGTGCGAACCGCAAACCCCGAGCGGTAGGGGAAGGAAAGTTGCCAGGGCTCAGCAATTATCTGGACGGCTCCGATCCGGCGAAGTGGATCACGGGTGTGGAAAGCTACGCAAAGGTCCGGTACCGGGATGTGTACCCCGGCATTGATGTGTTGTTTGACAGCAGTCGGAGTCGGCTAGAACAAGATTTCCTGATCCGTCCAGGAGCGAACCCAAAGCGCATTCGTTTGGATTTCAAGGGCGTGCAGAGTGCCGAGTTGACCAGTGACGGTGTCCTAGTGCTCCGTCAGGGCGACGTGTCCGTGAGCATGCAAAGTCTGCGCGCCTATCAGCTGGTGCAAAACCAAGAAGTAAAAGTGCCGGTTCGCTACGAGCTTCAGAATGGGCAGGCGAGTTTTCGACTGGGAGGCTATGATCGGCGACGAGCGCTGATTATTGACCCCTTGTTAGTGTTTGCTACTTTCTTTGGCGGGGCAGCAACCTCCACTGGTGTATATCAAGCGGTCGCCAGCATGGCAGTAGATGCGTCTGGCATCTATGTTACCGGTCCAACCAATTCCACAAGTTTTCCCGTGACTTCTGGCGTGGTAGGGCCGAGCTCGCAGTCCATTTTCGTCTCCAAGCTTGATCCGACCGGGCAGTCGCTCATCTTTTCTACTTATCTGGCCGGCTTCTCCGGAGAAGGAACGGGTTTTGCTTTAACCGTGGACAACTCAGAAAACATTTACATCGCGGGGGCAGCGGCTGCAGGCTTGCCCATCCCGCCTGGCTCGGAGCCCTTCCAAGGCACCATGCTGGCAATGGAGAATGTTGCGATCCTCAAGCTTAATAGCACTGGAACTGCGGTTCTTGCGGCGACATACCTGGGCGGGAGCGGTGCGACCACATTTGACGGCATCGCCATTGACTCATCCGACAACGTCTATGTGACCGGGCAAACGAGTTCCAACGACTTTCCCGTGCAGAATGCATTACAAGGTTCGTTAGGAACCAGCGGCTCGAGCGCGTTTGTCACAAAGCTCAATCCAACTCTGAGCGGATTGGTGTATTCGACTTATCTGGGGGGTAACAGCGACGTAAGCAGCGTCAGCAGCTACTTCGACTCTGTTGCCCAGAGCATTGCTCTGGATTCCTCTGGAGATGCTTATGTCATCGGCTTGGCAAATGCGGGTTTTCCGACAACATCCGATGCGTACCAGCCAACATGTCCGGATAATTGTGCTTTTTTTGCCAAGCTGAATGCAAACGATTCGGCGCTTCTCTATGCGACCTACCTAGGAGATTCCAGCGGCGCCGGCGGCGCCACCGAAGCTGCCACGGCTGTGGCGGTGGACAGTGCGGAAGATGCATACATCGCAGGAGAAACCTATTCAGCGAGTTTTCCAGTCGTTAGCCCTATCCAGTCATGTAGCGCAATTGAAGGCATTGAATCGAGTACTAACCCGTCTGGGAATTTTCTATCAGAATTTAATTCGGCGGTGGCGCTGACGTTTTCGACATGCCTGGGTATTAACCAGTGGGATGAGGGTCTTACTATCTACCAGTCCGGTCCCGTGCTGACCCTGGATGCTGCGGGAGATGCCTATTTCGGCGCCAGCAGTCAGTCGGGCCTGCCACTGCAAAACCCGATCGACGCGAACGAACCGGCGGAGGCACGCCCGTTTGTGAGCGAGATTTCTGCGGATACACATGCACTCCTTTTTTCGAGCTTTGTCGCCGGACCCGTTACATACAGTGGGACAGACCTGAGTTCGGGCGATCTAATCAATGCCATCGCGGTCGATTCAAGCGGAGACATCTATTTGGGTGGCAGCTCGACGGCTGGCACCTCGCAGTCCCAAGGCTACTCATACTTTCCTGTGTTCAATCCGATGCAGTCGTACTTTTTCAACCCTGACAGCTGTCCCCTTGAGTCACCAAAACCAGTTTGCACCTACACGGATGGATTCATTATGAAGGTTGCGCCGTCTGCAGGGGCGGCGGCGGCGTCCGTACCAGCGGAATTGCAGTTTCCGACAACGGATGTGGGGAGCACAAGCGCGCCCTTGGGAACGACGATTTACGATTTGGGAACCGATGCTCTGACCGTTTCGAACGTCGCAGCCAGCGGAGATTTCGCGGTCCAGTCAAACAGCTGTGGGACAGTTCCCGCATCAGGGGGAAGCTGTACGATCCAAGTCACGTTCACGCCCACGGCCCCGGGAACACGGAACGGAACTCTTTCCATTACTGATAGTTCGGCTGGAAGTCCGCACACGGTAACACTGACCGGGCTGGGGTCCACGGCCAATCTCACTGTGTCGCCGACGCAGTTAACGTTCGCGAGCCAGGCGGTGGGAACGACCAGTACGCAGCAAACGGTGACCGTCACGGCGAACACAGCGGCCATTCAGGTTACGCGTGTTCAAGCTAGCGGTGCTTTCGCCGAGACTAACTCGTGCGGTACTTCGATCCCGGCGTTTGGGAGCTGCCAAGTCCTTGTCACCTTTACGCCTACGGCCGCCGGCGCACTGAGCGGAAGCATCACCATTACCGACAGCGCGCCCAATAGCCCACAAACGGTGTCACTCACGGGGACTGGGCAGGCTCCGAGCTTAGGTCTTAGCGTCGCGCCAGGGAGCTCCGGTTCGGCCACAGTCACCGCGGGTGGAAGTGCGCAGTATTCACTTCTGATCGGGGGAGCGGGGATGAGTGGTGCGGCGACGTTGAGCTGTGGCGGCGCGCCCAGTGGGGCCAGCTGCATCGTGCCGGCAACGGAGACGCTGAGCGCTACGACGGCGGTCAATTTCAACGTCGGTGTGAACACGACGGCGCCCTCGGCAGGAGCGCTGGTACCCGCCGGTTCCCCGACGTTGTCTTGGCAGTGGGCCGTAGGTCTGGTGGGCTGCGCGGTTGTGCCGGCAAAGCGAAGGCGAAAACGGTGGGTGCGAAGATGCCTCTGTCTGCTGCCGTGGTTGCTCCTGGTGTTGTCCTCCTGCGGCGGCAGGAGCGGGACTGTTGGCTCGGGGGGCACACCGTCAGGTACGTATCCGTTAACGGTTACGGCTGCCTTAAACGGCGTACAAGCGTCGATCCAACTGACGCTTAAAGTACAATGATGCGGCGCACATGCACCCTGGAGCGTCAGCCGCAACCATTTTTCCCCGCATGCGTTTCCCGGCTCGATTGCTTGTAACGCTAACCCCAAAGTCGCCGGTGGACTCCGATTAAAATCGCGATATTACGCTATCTGACAGACGCTGCGGCGGTCCGGTTGGGTTGAAGAATTTGACCTGGGACTCCGTTGCCGAGCTGGGCCCTCGCTCACCGACTTTTCAGCGCAGACAAGGCAGATTCCCCGTCGAGTCTTCAATGGTACCCGCAATCTGGACATCTCTGGCAACTTGCCGGTGATCCGGTCGGGCGCGAATTTTTCCGGTGCGATGATCCCGCTAATCCAATCCGGATAATAAACCGGTTGTCCCGTGCGCACAGCAAGGAGTGGGTGCTCGGCGATGGCGACGGTGTCGAGGCCGGGTCCTGGCATCTCAGCAGCTTTCACGGCACATCCTCGTGATGGAGCGAGACTGAGTCAACGGTGGTCCGTTGGCGACCAGTTGTTCCTCCGCAGCGCGATCACGAGACGAAGCAATGATCACGCTGGCTTTGCCAATCTTGGCGTCATCGCAGCTTACTGATAATCGTCGGTGTGATTACTGACACATCTGACAGTAGGCAAAGGCGTCGTCGTCGGCTCACCCTTGTGACGAAGTTAGAAATGCCTCTTGCCGGAGAGCTCCACGAGCAGCCTCTGCTTAGCAAGGGAGCGAGTCGTGGGATGTGACACCCGTCTGTGGTGCCCGGCGGAGAGAACCACGAACCGCCATCCACCGCGAAGGGATGGGTCCAAAGTTTCCGGTTGGCTTCTCGCGCATGTCAATAGGCGCCCGACACTCGGCCCAATCTCAAACTTCGATTGCTCTCCGAGCCTGAAGAAGAAGGCTTTTATGGGGCTGGGCATTTCAGATTGGGTGATCAATGGGCATCAGTTTTTGCGGGAAAGATGCCGAAGGGGACACGATGCTGGAGGTATTTATCGGGCTCAGAAAGATCCTCGCATTTTTGCTTAGCATTGTGCTGGCCGTGGCGACGGTTCCCGACGGGGCGTTGGCTCAAGCTTCAGGAAGCCAAAGCGGAGGGGGCGCACCCCTGACCCCGGCCGAGTTGAATGCACTGGTTGCGCCGATCGCACTATATCCGGATGCTCTGGTCGCGCAGGTGTTGGGAGCAGCGACTTTTCCCGACCAAGTGACCGCCGCCGACAGCTTCCTCCATCAGAATCCGGGCCTGCAAGGGCAGACGCTCATGCAGGCCGTGAACGCACAAGTGTGGGATCCCAGCGTCAAAGCGCTGACACAGTTTCCCTCCGTGCTGGACAACATGTCGAAGAACCTTGGCTGGACCTCCGCGCTCGGCGAGGCTTACAGCACTCAGGCGTCCGACGTGATGACGGCGGTGCAGACGCTGCGTGCTCAGGCTTATGCCTCCGGCAATTTGAAATCCGGATCGCAGATTACCGTGGTGCAGCAGTCTCCGCAGACCATCGTAATTCAGCCAACAAATCCGCAGGTGGTGTATGTGCCAACCTACAACCCCACAATCGTGTATGGAACTCCCTACGTGACCCCGGGCTACAGCGTCGGCGCGGTCGTGGCAACAGGGCTGCTAGCCTTCGGTGCGGGCATTGCGGTCGGTGCGGCGATGAGCGGAGGCTGCTGCGGATGGGGATGGAGTTCCTGGAACTGCAACTGGCACGGCGGAGCTGTTGTGTACGGGGGCGGCGCCTACTACGGAAACGCGGCATGGCGGGGTGGCTATTACGGGTCGACGGCAAGCGCCTACGGTCCCTACGGGAGTGCGCACTACAGCCAGGGCTACAACCCGTCGACCGGGACGTATGCGCGCGGTGGCTCAGTATCGACGCCTTATGGCACGAGAAGCGCCGGGCAAGCCTACAACCCTTCTACGGGGACGTATGCGCGCGGTGGCTCGGTATCAACGCCTTATGGCACTACAAGCGCCGGGCAAGCCTACAACCCGAATACCGGGGCGTATGCGCAGACGCACCAGACCTCGAACGCCTACGGAAGTTACGGCAACTCGGAATATTCCAGGAACGGAAACACGGCGTATTCGCAGCACCAGACGACGGCAAACGGTTCGACGGGAAGCCTGACGACTTCGAATGGCGGCAAGGCTTACGGGGCGGTGGGAGCCAACGGCAACGGCGCGGCCTACGGCCAATCGGCGAACGGAAATAAGTATGCGACGACCACAAACGGCGGCGAATACAAGAACACCGGGAGCGGGTGGCAGAAAAACAACAACGGAACCTGGAGCAGCGTTCAGAAACCCAACCCCAGCTCGGCCGAATCGAGCGGATGGGGGGAACAGGCAAAGAGCAGCGGATCGTCGGGCGCATTTGGTGGGAGCGCCAACGGCTGGCAATCGAGAGCCGATAGCTCTCGTGGGTCAAGGAGCCGTGGAGTTGGTGGCGCCAGCCGGAGCAGTGGCGGAGGATTCCGCAGATAAGCCGGAAT
>JASHRE010000096.1 GCA_030037515.1 Candidatus Sulfotelmatobacter sp. | reverse complement strand
ATGTGGATCTGGCTGGGGGTGTGGATCATTATCGGGGGGACGGTGCTGGCCTTGGTGCCGAACGCGCCCGCTCCGGTGCGGATACCGGCGGCGCGCGTGGTGGAGACGCCGGTGAGTGCGGCGGCGGTGCCCACAGCGGGAGATTAGAGTGTGGCGGACAGATGTTCGCGGCTGTTCCGAGCGACTGTGGACCGAAGCCACTCTGACGGTTTCAAGTTGCATAGGTCCCTCGCCGCAAAACGCGGCTCACGATGACATCGGTAGCGGAGTATGGTCTTAAAGGGAATCCCGAAGCTGATTAGGTCAAAGCCACACCGACGCTGGCTTGGCTGCGGCGCTTTGGCAGTCGCTGTGTTCGCTCTGATGGGAGCGGGGTCGGATCCGGCCGCCCGCTTTCACGATCTGGGCCATCAAATGATGTGCATCTGCGGATGCGGCCAGATTCTGCTGGAGTGCAATCACGTGGGATGTCCGGATTCCGATGGGATGCGCAATGAACTCATGGCGGCTGTAACACGTGGCGACAGCGACAGCCTGGTCGAGCAGGCATTTGTGCAGAAATACGGCCCGACCGTGCTGGCGGCGCCGCCAGCTGCAGGTTTTGACCGCGCGGCGTACATCGTGCCATTTGTGGCGCTGTTTCTTGGAGCGGGACTGGTGGTGCTGGTGATGCGGGTGTGGAGGAATCGTCCGGCGCCAGCGCTGGCCGGCAGAGTTCCGTCGGCGCGTGATGCCGAGCTTGAGAAATTTCGCGAGCAAGCGAACAGGGAGACGGAATTGTGACGATTTTCCTGGCGTGCGCCTTGCTGATCACCTTCGCGGCGCTGATGTATGTCTTTGCTTTGCCGGAAAAGATATACACGGGGCGGGAGAAGACACGGTCGTCGTATCTGCGCGAGCGCAAAGATGCCGTATACGAGAATCTGCGAGACCTGAACTTTGAATATCGCTCGGGCAAGGTGCCGGATGCCGATTATCAGTTGCTGAAAGCTTCGCTGCAGGATGAAGCCGCGGCGCTGCTGGCTGAGATTGCGCGGTTGGAAGGGACGGCGTCGAGCGGAAAAACGAACTCATGAAGCGAGCCCAAA
The DNA here is from genome assembly GCA_030037515.1 of Candidatus Sulfotelmatobacter sp. GTDB lineage: Bacteria > Acidobacteriota > Terriglobia > Terriglobales > Acidobacteriaceae > Sulfotelmatobacter. The sequence goes on along the minus strand of JASHRE010000096.1, from coordinate 2,029 downwards.
CAAGTCGCGGATCGGTACGCAGAGGAATCGAGGCTCTGGGCGGCTCAGGACAGTCGAGCTGCGCTCGACCGGGCAGCCGAGGGCGGCGGTCCCTGCAAAAACTGGCGCTTGGTGATTACGTTGTGCTACTGGCTGTCATCTTGTGCGCGTTTTCTGCCTCGGCGCAAACGCTGACTGGAACCGTAACCAACGCGACCACGGGGAAGCCTGCGGCCGGAGACGACGTTGTGTTGCTCAGCCTGGGGCAGGGTATGGAAGAGTCCGGGCGCACGAAGACGGACGCGAAAGGAAATTTCACTTTCAAGCTCGACAATGAGCAGGCGCCGCACCTGGTGCGTGCCATTCACCAGGACGTGACGTATCACCGGATGGCACCTCCGGGAACGACTTCGGTGGAAGTTGAGGTGTATGACGTCGGCAAGAAAGTCGAAGGCATCAACGTCGTGGCCGATGTCATGCGGATTCAGGCGGAGCAGGGGCAGTTGGAGATCATGCGCGCGTTCGCCGTGCAGAATAATTCAAAGCCTCCGCGAACGCAGATGAACGAGCGCAATCTGGAGTTCTATGTTCCGGAAGGGGCAAAAGTCATTGAAGGATCGGCGATGACGGCGAACGGCAATCCCCTGAACACGATGCCGGTTCCCCTCGACGATAAGAAAACACGCTACTCGTTCTTGTTCCCCCTCCGGCCAGGGACGACGCAGTTCGAGATTGCTTACCAGCTTCCCTACGATGGAAGCGCCAACATCGATCCCAGGAGCGTTTACCCGCTGCAGCATTTTGTGGCGATTCTGCCCAAGGGAATGAAATTTGCTGCGGCTGCGGGCGCGAATTACCAGTCGATGAATGATCCGCAGCAACCGGACGCGAATGTGCAGGTCGTGTCCGGGACAAAGCTGGGGCAGCCGCTGGCTTTCCAGATTTCCGGCGAAGGCACGCTGCAGGCGCGGCAGCAGAGTGACGGGGCCCCGAGCCAGGGCAGTTCCGCGCAAGCCGAAGATCGTCCCGGGGGAGGACTCGGCCCGCCGATTGACGCCCCCGATCCTCTGCAGAAATACCGCTGGTGGATTCTAGGCGGCATGGGCTTGGCGCTTGTAATTGGCGGCGTGTATGTCGCATCGCGGCAGCAGGCTGCGAACCGTGCGGCGGCGCGGATGATGAAAGGACAATCGCGAATCCAGGGAGCCGATCTGGATGTCGAGTTCGAGGACCTGGAGGCCAGCGCTGTTCGGCGCAATGGCAGGCGAGCGGATGCGGGCGCAGGCGAGGTGCGTCGACAAACTCCGTCATCTATGTTCCTGGAAGGGCTGAAAGAGGAGCTCTTTCAGCTGGAAGTGGAACACAAGCAGGGCCAGATTTCGCAGCAGGAGTACGAAAAAGCGAAAGCGGCGCTCGATGCGACTTTGCAGCGGGCGCTTAAACGAGAGGCGAAGCGCGTTTAGCGGAGCCGGTGCCAAGCTGGGCTCGGCCGCACAGCCGAGGAGGGCCAGTCCCTACATGAATTTTCGAGAAGAGCACGAAGGCGCACAAACCAAGGCTTGAATGCGAATCGCTCCCGCGCTACGATGACTTGCCGCGCGGATAGGAGTGCCCGCCACACGCCATGCCACAGAATTACGTCCCCATCTTCATCTTCATCGCCATTATCGGTACTCTGCTGCCACTGACGCTGCTGCTGGCCAAGCTGGTTCGGCCGGAGAATCCGAGCAAAACGAAGCTGATGCCGTACGAATGCGGTATCGATCCGGTCGACAATGCGCGCGGACGGTACACGGTGCGCTTCTATATCATTGCCATTCTGTTCGTCGTCTTCGACGTGGAGACGATTTTTTTATTTCCCTGGGCGGTGAAGGTCAAAGCCTTCGGCCTGTTCGGGCTACTGGAGATGCTGATTTTCCTGGTGATCCTGATTGCGGGCTACGTGTGGGTCTGGAAAAAGGGTGCGCTGGAGTGGGTGTAGGGATTGAGAATTTTGGTCATCTGGCTGTTCTTGCGCACTGATTTGGAAGTGAATTTTCTGCAATCCCGT
>JASHRE010000095.1 GCA_030037515.1 Candidatus Sulfotelmatobacter sp. | reverse complement strand
ATGTGCAGATCGACGGCTCCGTCATACCTACCGCACCCAACGAGCAGCAATTGCCGCCGGTAGTGCTGAGGGACGACGTCATGAAGTCGCTGCGGGAAATTTCGGCCGAGTTTTGGCCTGGAATGCCTGTGATCCCCAACATGGCTATCGGGGCTTCCGATAGCAGGTACGCCTACGCTGCCGGTATGCCTTCGTTCGGGATACAAGGGGTCGCCCTCGACAACAATGACATCCGTGCCCATGGAAAGGACGAGCGTTTACCGGTCCAATCATTCGAAACTGGGGTGCAGTTCTACTATCGTTATCTGAAAGACTTGACGTCGGAGAAATGAGCGTCCTGAATGGCAGACGGCCTGCGCTTTTATCCGCACTGTGCCGAGTCAGCGGCTCGGAGGAAACAGATATGCAACCTCCCGCAATGTTTCTGATCGGGTTTGCCTTATGCACCGCCTCGGCTTCCGGTCAGACGGAATCGGAAGTCCGTGATCGAATCGTGGGCACCTGGAAGCTCGTGTCCACGGAACAGATCGCCAAGGACGGCACCACTCGCCCGTTTGCTGCTTTCGGGCCCCACGCACGTGGCTTCCTCATGTACCAGCGGGATGGTTACATGTGCGCGCAGCTTGTGAATCCCGACCGTCCCAAATCGACCGATCCGCCGCGTTCCACCACAGAAAAAAAAGTCGTTGCTGCCGATGCTACCTTTGCTTACTGTGGCCGGTACGAGATCGACGTGAAGCAAAAATGGATCATTCATCTGCCAGAAGTCGCTTCCGACCCCGGATACGTGGGATCGCGGCAAATTCGGCCCTATCGCTTTGAAGGCGGTCACCTGATCTTCAGCGACGTCGAGCAGAACGACCCCTCCATTGCACGCTGGAAGATTGTATGGGAGAAAGTGCAGTAACGTTCTCGAGCGGCTCGGGGCGGATGCCGTGGGTCGCACAAACGACTGAAGCGCAGCTGCCCATCTGGCGACGCCAGCTCTGCGGTTGATTTCAGGCTCGGCAAAACGTAATATCCCGCAGCCAACCGGGCAAGCACGAACGAGAACACCGCCCAGACAACCGCCAGCGCGCCCAGGACTTTACCGAGTGAATGCGAATCAGAGAGTGTCGCGCTGCCCGAGCCAGAAGTCTATCTATGGAGGCTCTTTGAGAATGCGTAGATTCCAGGCGTTGCCCGGACGTCGACCTATTACTTGGTTATGGAACCAGTCGACTGGGGAAGTATGAGTCTTGCGTCCTGCCGCCGCAGGCGCGGGGATGACGGCCGGAGTTGGGGAGACAAGGGCGAGCGATTCAGTTCGCGGCTTGGCGACAGAGGCTCGGGGAGCAAACGGAGTAGCGACGAGGGCAACGAACGGTGAGCAAGGTTATCCAGAGGACGGTGAAGCGAGCTCTCTGCGATCATTTTTTTGATGCGGCGCAATTCCGCTCGACCGATGGCTTCTTCTTTTAAAAACTTGACCACCAAGAATTCGCGCCAGCCTCCGAAGAAGCGGTTGACCAGATACCCGAGCGCGGTGGGCTGGCTTCTTCCTGGGCGGTGACCGGTTCGTAAACCAAGGCGCGCCCTTTTTGGGTGTGCCGCAGTTAGCCCTTGCCTTCACTAATGGTTCGCCAGGTCGAGATCCACAACCGGACAGCGGTGTGGAACTCTCGCCCTGACCCTTAGAACTGCCTCAATGCGTGCCGTGGCTCTTGTCAACGGTTGGAGGCGGCGAGTTCTGCTGCCGGTGAATTTCGTCAAGGCGCTTTTTCAGGTACTCCTGGTATTCCTTTTGCAGCCTGGGATCTTTTGGCGAGCTGTAGATCTCAGATGATTTGTATTTGCCCTCATCAAACTTCATCTTGGTCCATTCGTCGTGGATGTGGATCTCGTCGGCGTGGTCGAGAATTTCTTTGACAAATTGCGGCGGAATGAAGTAGACGCCTTCGCGGTCTCCGATAACCAGATCTCCGGGCATGACGGTGACGCCGCCGATGCGAATGGGAACGTTGATCCCGGTGAGCATGACGTTTCCAATCGGTGTCGGATCTGCATAGCGGTAGTAAGCAGGCATGTCAATTTTTGCGATGCCGTCCAGATCGCGGATGCTTCCATCGACGACGAGTCCGCCTCCGTGGGTCGCCTTCATGACGTAATAGAAGAGGTTGTCGCCTACGATGGTGCCGTCGACTTTCTTTCCGAAAAGATCGACGACCAGCACATCGCCTGGCTGGAGCATATCGATCGCGGTTTGATTCATAAGCCGTGGCACGCCGTGCTCTTTGGCTTTGCTCTGGGCGACTTCGTCGACATCGGCGCGCATCGGCATGAATTGGACGGTGAAGGCGCGACCGAGCATTGTTTTTCCGGGATGGAGAACCTGGAAGCCATCGGCGTATTGGTTCTGGAAGCCATCCTCGTGGAGTCCAGCCCAGACTTCCTCGGATGACAGCTCACGGGCGCGCTCAATCAATGGATCTGGAACTTTTGGACGGCCGTCGGGAAATCGGTCGAACGGAGATTTGGCCGTGTAGTCCATCAAGTCCTGGCGAGAAAATGTGTACAACTGCCCGTAGGCGCAACTGGACGCCAATAGAGTTGCCAGGTAGATGGTTCCTAGGATTGTGCTGGGCAAGATCCGTGTCATTACGAAGTCTCCCGAGTGGCCAAATTCAAAAGCTCGCAGTTGCCGACGAGTTTACAATTCTAGCCCGGATGTCTCATAGAATTCGTGGGAGGCCCGGGCTAGTTCTCAAATCCCCTTCGGTTGCAGGCCAGTTGAAAGTTTTGCAGCGTTGTTGTTCAGAGATTGAGGTTGAAAGCATGCGTGAAAAGAATTCCGGGATGATGGGGCGGCGGGAAGTGCTCAAGACTTCGGCTCTGGCGCT
>JASHRE010000094.1 GCA_030037515.1 Candidatus Sulfotelmatobacter sp. | reverse complement strand
CGAGCCACGTTCTTGGCAACGACACTTGGGAAGGCCGGCCTCTGACCTACTCGCGCCCAGAAATCAAGCACCGGCTCCTCGTCCTCTTCCACGGCCCCACTACCTGAGAGACTGGCCGCCGATCAACAACTTCATCCACTAAAGAACAACCAGTGGCTTGTATACGGTACCGGGTATGGTATAGTACAGCACTGAACTGATATGAGCCACACCATCAACCAAAAGCAAAATCTGATTCTTAGGGCCAAACGCATCCAGGGGCAGGTGGAAGCCCTTGTGAGAGCTCTGGAAGAGGAACGGGATTGCTCCGATATTCTGCAGCTCATGAGTGCTGCCCGCGGAGCGATGAACAGCCTGATGTCCGAACTACTCGAAGGGCATATTCGGAGTCATGTCCTGAACGGGAAGCACAGACCAACGTCGCAGCAAGTTGCGGCAGCCGACGAAGTGATTGGCATGGTCAAGTCATACTTGAAGTAGCGAGTGGGGGAGACATGGGCGCTCCGAATGCAATCGAAACGGGCTACCGAGCACCGTATTCGTCCCAAGAGAAGCGGCTTTCTGAAATCGGGTCGGACCATAGTTCAGACCATTGCGACCATGAGCGCGGAGTCGAGTGGATTGAAGCGGGTCCGCATTGCCCTTGTCGCGTTGGCCGCTGTGGCGGTCTGGTTTCGGGTCTGGGAGCCGTTTCCGCGGGTCAGCATCATCGGCATCGCGGCGACTTTGATCGGCGGCTGTCCCATCTTCAAGGAAGCTTGGGAGAACGTCGTCGAGCGCAAGATGACGATGGAGCTTTCGATGACCATTGCCCTGCTGGCAGCCCTGGTCATCGGAGAGTTTTTCACGGCTTTAGTCATCACCGCCTTTGTCCTCGCGGCCGAGGTGCTGGAGGGGCTCACGGTTGGGCGTGGCCGACGCGCGATTCGCGATCTGCTCGATTTTCTTCCCAGGACCATTAGCGTTCGACGTGATGGTCAAGTAGTTGACATCCCTGCCGAGCAGGTAGAAATCGGTGACTCCGTTGTCGTAAAGCCCGGAGGCCATATCCCCGCGGACGGAATCGTGCTCGGTGGACGTTCTTTTGTTGAGCAGGCAGCCATTACCGGCGAAGCCATGCCGGTGGAAAAGCTCACGGGGGATGTGGTTTATGCCGGAACGATAAATCAGTCTGGCACACTGGAGATCGGGGCGCAGAAGTTGGGACGGGATACGAGCTTCGGTCGGATCGTCGAAGCCGTGGAGCGAGCCGAAAGGTCGCGGGCTCCGATTCAAAAACCGCCGACCGCCTGTCCGGCTACCTTGTCTATTTCGCCCTTGGCGCAGCTATTCTGACCTTTCTGATAACTCACAACGTGAGATCGACAATCTCAGTGGTAATCGTCGCAGGCGCCTGCGGAATCGCCGCAGGAACTCCGCTAGCCATCCTGGGAGCGATTGGTCGTGCGGCGCGGCAAGGTGCAGTTGTCAAAGGCGGTCTTTACTTGGAAGCACTCGCGGCAATCGACACCGTTCTCTTAGACAAAACCGGCACTCTCACGTTTGGAACTCCGCAGATTCGCGAGGTTATTTCAAACGATGGCTTCACAACGAGGGAGATCATTGGAGCAGCTAGCATCGCCGAGCGCAGATCCGAACATCCTCTAGCCAAAGCGATCGTCGCTCGTGCTGCCGAACTGGGAATGCCGATTGCCGAACCTGACTCGTTCTCGTACACGCCCGGACGAGGCATCAGGGTCACTTACCAGGGCGAGGAGATTCTTGTCGGCAGTCGGGCATTCCTCGTCGATCGAGGAGTGGAAAAAAACTTTCCCATCGACGGTTACAGTCGATCGAGCACCTCAGAGGTCCTCGTGGCCCGGCAAGGAAAAGTGCTGGGGAGTATTTGCATAGCCGATGTGCTGCGTCCCGAAGCGAAGGCAGCTGTTGCGGCATTGCGAGAGATGGGTTTGAAGACGATTCTCTTGAGCGGAGATACGCAAAGCGCCACGACAGCGGTCGGGCATAACCTGGGTGTGGACGAGGCGGTAGGCGAACTGTTGCCGGAACAGAAAGCAAAATGGACGCGCGAGCTTCGAGGGAAGAATCGTAAGGTCGCGATGGTCGGCGACGGCATTAATGACGCTCCAGCCCTCATAGAGGCGAACGTCGGAGTGGCGATGGGCTCTGGCACGGATGTAGCGCGGGAAAGTGCAGATGTCATTCTGATCGGAAGCGATCTCTCGAAATTTGTGCAAACGTTACGCGTTGCGCGCCACTGCCGGGCCATCATCATGCAGAACTTTGTCGGCACCCTGGTCGTGGACAGCATCGGGGTGGGAATGGCCGCCCTTGGTTTCCTGAACCCGCTGTTGGCTGCCTTCATCCACGTCACTTCCGAATTGGCTTTTATTCTGAACTCCGCGAGACTTTTGCCTCGGACTTCTGAAGTTGGACATTGATTCCCTCGCCGATCTCTTGCTAACCGAGGGGAGCCGCGCGAGTCTAACTCGGTAACCGAGAGGAGGCTTTGTGAGCAAGCCCGCCGACCTGGTCCAGGGGACGCTGGACTTGCTGATTCTAAAAATACTGGCATTGC
>JASHRE010000093.1 GCA_030037515.1 Candidatus Sulfotelmatobacter sp. | reverse complement strand
CCGCGCTGTGTTTAGAGAACCTGAGCATCGATGGTCTGGCGAAAACCGAGCTGGCAAAGTCCATGCTCGACGCGGCGTCGAATCAGGTCCTTTCGCAGTGGAAGTGCAAGTCGTTGGGGAATGGAACCCAAGCCCTGCAAGCCTACCGTTTCTTTGCCTCGACGCAATCGGGTCTCATTGCGGATACCAAAACCTCGGCCTCTCAGACCCGGAATGGGTATGGCCGGAATGTAAGACCCGGCACCGCAGAGATTGGAATGCCGCTCAGAACCTGAGACGTGAAGGTATAAGACAAACTCGTCGCTAGGGGAATCCTAGGAACGCCGGTGGACAGCACCTAAGACCCACAACCGTGGGCCATGCGGCGTGAAGCAGGAATCCCCCGGCTTTCGTCGTGGGAGGTTCAATCCGGATAACACTGCATGGAAACGCAGCAGGCCAATTTGACCTTTTCTCAGCGTCTAGAGGAGATCCGCACGGGCTTCGAGCGGCCGTTCTGGGTCGCCAACATCAGCGAACTGTTTGAGCGCCTTTCGTATTACGCGGCATTCGCCTCACTGGCGCGGTATCTTCACGACACGCTCAATTTTGGCGTGGAGCGCGCCAGCAGCCTTACCGGATTGTTCGGCGGACTCGTCTGGTTTATGGCTGTCTTCGGCGGAGCGCTGGCGGACCGGCTCGGCTTCCGGCGTGCGCTGTCGCTTGCTTATCTCGTTCTCAGCATCTCGTATTTCCTTCTGGGATCGATTGGGGCACCGTGGCTGGCTCCCCTGCGCAACGCCATGCCGCTCGTGGTGCTGGTTTCGATTGTGCTGATGCTGCCGGCTTTCGGCGTGGCCCTGGTCAAGCCGTCGGTGGTCGGGACGACCGCGCGCGCCTCGAACGAAAATGTCCGCTCGATCGGTTACTCGATCTACTACACGCTGGTGAACGTGGGCAGTGCGGCGGGGCCATACCTGGCCTCATGGGTCCATCAGCACATGAGCGTGGAGAACGTGTTTCGGGTCGCGGCGCTGAGCGTCTTTGTGATGTTGTTTTTCGTACTACTGCTCTTCAAGGAGCCGCGGCGATCGGAGGAAGCGAAGGTGGCGACTCTGGGCGAGGTCGCGAGAAATTTTCTGGCGGTTCTCTCCCATCCTCGATTCATGCTCTTTCTGCTGATCTTCACTGGATACTGGATTGTGTTCTGGCAGGAGTTTATCGCGCTGCCGTTGTACATTTCTGCCTACATCGATCCGAAGGCGGACACCGAGCTGATTCTCGTGACCGATCCGCTGGTCGTGATCTGCTTCACCATGCTGATCAGTTATCTGTTCAAGCGGATGGCCGCGTTTCATGCGATCATCTTGGGCACGCTGGTTACGAGCCTGGCCTGGATCATCTTGATCGTGCGTCCGACGGTTCCCATGGCCGTGCTCACGCTGGTGGGCGTGGCGATAGGGGAAATCATCCAGCAGCCGCGCTATTACGAATACATTTCACGGCTCGCGCCGGCGGAGCAGCAGGGGACGTACATGGGATTTGCCTTTTTGCCGCTGGGCATCGGATCGCTCATCGGCGGCAAGTTCAGCGGCTGGCTGATGCACACCTATGGCGAGCAACTGCACAAGCCGCAGATGATCTGGTGGGCCGTTGTTGGCGTAGGAGTGGCGACTACGCTGCTGTTGTGGATTTACGACCGGCTGCTGCGGGTCGACGCCGGCAAGTCCGCTTGACTTGTCTTGTTGGCGGTGGGATCATTCGCCCCCAGATTTCGAATCGGAAGGAGGTTCCATGCCACATTACCTGACCGAAGTCGCGTATTCCCGGGAAGGGTGGGAAGCCGTAGTGGCGAACCCACAAAACCGGATCGAAGCAGTACGGCCCGCAGTAGAAAAATTGGGGGGCAAGATCGAGTCCGCATGGTTTTGCTTTGGGGACTATGACATTGTGGTGATCTCGGAGATGCCCGACAACGTAAGCGCGGCGGCGATGGCCATGGCTTTTTCGGCCGGCGGAGCTTGCAAGTCAGTGCAGACGACTCCGCTGATTTCTCCGGAAGAAGCGGTACAGGCGCTGAGAAAAGCACGCGAGTGCGGATATCGTCCCGCATCCGCGGCATCCCGCGCTGCATAGAACCGGCGCTCGATCATTTTCGAGGCGGCCCTGGCGGCCGCCTCTGTTTTCTTGTCCGGGATTTTGAAAATGACTTCATTCTCGGCCAAGCCGTCGTCGGTCGCGATGCAGATCCGCGCTGCGCTTAAGAACGGCGGCTCGACTGACCATGCAGCTGGAGTCCAGTGGTTCTTCAAAGAGGAAATCAAATCGCATGGATGGTATACGGCCGATCTGCGGCGAGCCATGCGGCGGGTGCGCCGCGAAATTCTGCGTGAGCACGATTTTGATTTTCTGGTGAAGGTAGCCGATCAGGTTTTTTCGGGCACCGTGCTGGAAGAGAAAATCGCGGCCGTATTTCTGCTCGAACAAGCCGGTGGCCAGTGCGACGATCGCCAGTTTCATCTCTTCGAGACTTGGCTGGATCGGCTCGGCAGTTGGGCCGATCACGATGCTCTGGTGCATGATCTGATCGCGCCGATGATTGCGACGCAGCCCAGGCGGGCCCAAGCCGCATTTCGTTGGGCAAAGTCGAAAGATCGCTGGCATCGGCGAGCAGCTTGCGTGGCGCTGATTCGTGGCACCCGCGCCAAAATGTTTTTTCCGGAAATTGTGAAGCTCTCGAATCTTCTGCTCACCGATGAAGACGACATGGTGCGGAAAGGGCTGGCCTGGCTGCTGCGCGAAACTGCGAAATTCGATGCGAAACGGACAGTGCCTTACCTAATGAAGATTCGCGGGCGCGCCCCCCGGCTGGTGCTGAGAACAGCCTGCGAGACACTGCCGGCGAGCGACAAGAAGAAGATTCTGGCGTCAGCATGAACCGCGACGTTCTTATTCCAGGCGATCAGCGGTGCGTCGAACTGTAGGTTACGGCGGCGCCGCTGGCCGCAATATTCACCATCGACACGGCTCTTTCCAGCTTGAAGTGGCCCGTCCGGTGAAAGACATAGCTGAGCCCGACGGTGCTGGCAGCTTCGCCGGCGAAGTTGAGGGCCAGTCCTGCGGTCGAGCGCCCGAACAACCGGACAATCGGATTCAATTCTTTGCCGCCGCTCGTCTGAAGATTGGAGCGGGTGACAGCAAAGTCGGCGCTGTCGATCGCGGCGGATCCGCTGAACAGAGCGATGTTCCACTTGTCGAAGAATCGACGACGCTCGGGCGGGGAGCTCGGCGCAGTCACCAGAGCGGGGGAGACGGCCCCCGCCGGAGTTGCTGAGGAAAGTGAGGTCGAGCTTGTGTTGATGACCGCGACGGCGGCGGGAAACACCTCGGGAAACACCGACGAAGCGACGACCGGCGTTGAAGCGGACGGGGTGGGCGCATCCGGCGGCGCGGCCTGCGCCAGCAAGGCCGGAGCGGCGAGCATTACGATTGTCAAACCGGCCAAGGAGGAGAAAATCGGCTTGCGAAGCTGATCTGGGGTCATAGGGTGCTTTCGCCAAATCCGGCGCAGCACCTCGAGCAGGCGCAATTGCGACGCCAGCTTGGGAACATCAGAGCCCCGCTAAGCCCCTTGCAGTCAGTAACTTAGTTGGTTCCTGGACTGTGGGATCACCAGTAACTGTGCATAGTTTTGCAGCAGGGGAGCCCACGCCTTACCTGCTCGACTCAAAACATGGGCTCTGAACGAGATCCTGTAAGAACGTGCAGATTACGCGGCTTTATGAGAGGCGAACTTTTGCGGGGACGGCCGGAAAACGTC
>JASHRE010000092.1 GCA_030037515.1 Candidatus Sulfotelmatobacter sp. | reverse complement strand
CCGTTTTCGAGAACGTCCAACCACCAGGCGTTGTCGCTGCCCATCACTCCCATGTGGTTGGGCACGATGTCGAGAATTTGCCCCATTCCATGCCGATGAAGCTCCTCCACGAAATGTTCATAATCCTCGCTCGTTCCGATTTCCGGATTTAGCGCATTGTGGTCGATGATGTCGTAGCCATGCAGGCTGCCGGGTCTGGCGCGCAAATAAGGAGATACATAGCAGTGGCTGATTCCGAGCGAATGCAGGTAAGGCACGATCGATGCGGCGTCACGAAACGTAAACGTATGGTTCAACTGCAGGCGGTACGTCGCCGTCGGTACCTGAGATTGTGCTTTCACAGTTTCGAGACACTTGTGGCGCCGTGAGTGCAAAGGCCCCGCTGAGACGATACGGTGCAAACTGCATTTCTTTCCATAAGGGATTTATTGCAGTTATCCGGCGGTAACCCCTGAGATAGATGCCATTTGCGGGCCATGCCTTTTTGAGCTTGACTTCACAATCTGTCAGAACTGCGAGCGCCAAACGACGCCCCAAGGAGGCAACAAACCGTGATCTGAAGCTTTCACAACCTCACCGTTGCTCGCGTAGATCACGCGGGACGAGATTTTTCCGAAGATGTCAATCGCAGCGTCGCCGAGATTTGCTCGCAGTTCGAGCCAGCCTCCCTTCTCCATCGACCATGCTACGCTCAATGCGCGGCGCCGCTCGTCACACAGTTCGATCTGCGCCTTACCGATCTGACCCAGAATTGGAACGATCTCCTTCCTCCGCAGCGCCAGCAACTCGCGGTACAGCTTCAGCCACCGCGAGTGACACTCGCACGGAACAGTTTGCCAATCCAGTTTCGATTGGAGAAAAGTCTGCTCCGCATTGGGGTCCGGAATTCGGTTTCTGAGTCCGGGCGAGCCGAACTTGGCGAATCGGGCAAATTCGTTTCGTCTTCCGTTGGTAACTGCTTTGGCGAGATCGCCTTCAAAATCGCAGAAATAGAGAAAAGGTGTCGCAGCACCAAACTCCTCGCCCATAAACAGCATGGGCGGAAGCGGTGCAAGCAGGAGGATTTCAACGGCCGCTTTGACTTCCTCAGCGGATGCGAGTTGCCCGATCCGCTCCCCGAACGCGCGATTCCCCACCTGGTCGTGATTCTGCAAGAACGAAACGAAAGCGGAAAGTGGCAGCCCTGCGCTCGATTCACCCCGGTGCGCGTGACGAAACTTGGAGTACTCACCCTGATACGCGAAGCCTTCCGCCAAACACCTGCAGAGACTTCCAACCGGCCGGCGAGTGTAATCCGCGTAGTAGCCGTCCGATTCGCTGGTAAGCAGGACATGCATGGCGTGGTGAAGATCATCGTTCCACTGCGCGTCGTACAGCGCAACGCGATTCTCTGACCCACGCCGAAGATAGTGAGCCGCGTTGTCGTCATTCTCGAGGATGAGATGAATGAACCTTTTTTCGCCGGATCGTTCTCGAACTGTTTGCGCCAATTGGGTAAGAAAATCCGGCTTGGAGTCATCGACAATCGCATGCACAGCATCAAGCCGTAGTCCGTCAAAGTGATATTCTTCCAGCCAGTAAATCGCGTTCGATAAAAAGAAATCGCGAACCATTCGACTGCCGGGTCCATCGAAGTTGATGGCGTCGCCCCATGGGGTGTGATGCCGCTTGGTGAGGAACTGCGGCGCATATATGTGGAGATAATTCCCCTCCGGGCCGAAGTGGTTGTAGACCACGTCAAGAAAAACCATCAGGCCCTTCGCATGGGCCGACTGGATCAACCGTTTGAGGTCTTCCGGGCGGCCGTAGGAACTGTCCGGCGCATACGGCAGCACGCCGTCGTAACCCCAGTTGCGCTGGCCGGAAAAGTCCGCAATGGGCATGAGTTCGATCCCGGTTACACCGAGATCGCAAAGATAATCGAGCTTCTGCTCGAGTCCACGGAATGTGCCCTCGGGGCTGAAAGCTCCAACGTGCAACTCGTAAATGACGGCTTCGTCCCATGGCCGCCCGCGCCACGATTCATCCTGCCAATCAAATGCTCTTGGATCCACAACTTCACTGGCTCCGTTCACATCATGGGCCTGAAAGCGCGAGGCCGGATCGGGAACTTTGATTCCGCCATCGATCCGAAAACGATACTGCGTGCCCGGCCCAGCTTCGTTCGTGCTCAATTCAAACCAGCCATCGCCCTTTGCAGGAAAAGGAAAAACCTTGCCAGGATTCTCGATGCAGACATCCACCCGCTTTGCCTTCGGCGCCCACAGACGAAAACGTACGCCGCCGTCCGCACCAACCTCGGCTCCAAACGGTATCAAACAACCTCGCCTCACGCCGATCTCCGAACCGCGCACTCCATCGCGTATCAATCCTACTTACCAGCGCGGTTTCTGTTCAGATTAGAAGGGCCCCCAGGATTCTACCGACATACAAGTTGCACTGTAATCGGGATGCAAGAAACTTGGTAGATCGCTCTGCTTTCCGGCAAGTTTCCATTTGCATCTCACAAAGTCACCACCAACGGGCAAGGTGGTTTTCTGATATAGAGTCAGATTGGCTGCGCCGCGGCAACGATCACAGAATTCGAAAATATAGGATACAAGCCGATTGCGGACCGTGAAATCGTGGGCGATTTGCGAACCGAGCTCTCATCGGTCGCGACGGCTCCCTCGATGGGCTCTGCCTGCCGCGATTCGATTCTCCCAGCCTGTTCCCGGCGATTCTCGATGCTCAGCGCGGCGGATGCTTCAGAATTGCACCATGCGCGGAAATCATCCCCTCTGATCAACTCTACCTGCCCGGAACCAACATCCTCATCACGCGTTTCCTGGCCCATGGAGCCGTCGTTGAATTGACCGATTTCATGCCCGTGCAGGCCAGCGGATCGGTGAACGAACCATCCCGGCTTGTGCGCCGCCGCCTCCATGCCATCAGCGGGACAGCGAAAATACGACTTCGTTGCAATCCTGCATTTGACTTCGCCAGCGAGAAAACGGAAACGATTGAGGTCGATCGGCACGGAGCGGTGTTCCGAACATCTGCCTTGTCCGGGCATCTCGCCGCTTCGGGGGAATTGCAGGCCGACCAATCGGGCGTTGCCGCCGAATTCACCCTGAAGGAATCGGAGAAACTCAGCTTCATCCTGAGCGAACAACGCGATCATGGCTGGGAACCTCCCACCATCTCGGAGCGTCTGCTTGACAATCTGGAGGCAGCCCCGCAAATGTACCTACAAAGGCCGATGGCGCGAACTCGTACATCGCTCGGGATTGCTGCTTCGGTTGTCGAGCTACGCGCCCACTGGTGCAATCATCGCGGCGCCGAGCTGTAGTCTGCCGGAATCTTTCGGCGGAGATCGAAATTGGGATTACCGCTACAACTGGATTCGCGGTGCCGGCTACACAATCTATGCCCTGGAACGCATCGGCCTGTTTGACGAGGTCGAATATTTCATGGACTGGATCGAACAGCGCATCGGGGAGATCGCCAGCGATGGTGCTTTGCAAACCGTCTATGCCGTCGATGGCAGCCGCGACCTTCACGAAGCCTCCCCGCCACTGGAGGGTTATCGCGGATCGCGGCCCGTCCGCGTTGGCAACGCCGCGTTCTGATTGATGCTGTCTATTTCTATAACAAGTATGCGCGAGCGATCACCGGCGCCCTTTGGCGCACGTCCGCCGGCTTATCAACTGGGTTTAGGACAACTGGCAGCGCGATGACCAAGGAATCTGGGAACTGCGCGGAAACTCGCACCCCCTCGTCTATTCGAAGGTCGTGTGCTGGGTGGCCATCGATCGCGGATTGCGCCTGGCCCGCCGCCGTTCCCTCCCGCAAATGAAGAGAAATGTCTGCAGAATCGCAACCAGATGTATGAAGAGGTCGTGAACAAGGGCTGGAATCCGCAGCGGAAATGGTTTGTTCAAAGCTATGGTGGCAACGCTCTCGATGCCTCAGTACTTATGATGCCACTCGTTTTCTTCATGACTCCACGCGATCCCATGATGGTCAGCACGGTTGAACGCGATCAGCCGGCCTGTTTCCGAAGGAGCTCTATATTCTGACGGCATGGTCTATCGCTATGCGCAGTCGACCGATGACGGATTGCAGAGCCCGGAAGGGACATTCAACGTTTGCACGCTCTGGCTGATTGAGGCTCTTGCCCGCATGGTACGTATCCGGCACAATCGACTGGTTTGTCGAGAAGATGCTGTTGCGCGCCAACCACCTCGGACTTTACTCGGAAGAAACGAGCCTTGCCGGCGAGCACCTGGGCAACTTCCCTCAAGGGCTCGCGCACATGGGCTTCAGAAGCGCAGCGCATAACCTCAGCAAAAGGCTTGAGGGAGGAGTGAGGATCCAGACAACCCGATTTACTCAAAAGTTCGCAAAATCTGGCTCGCCGCCCGGTAGCCACTCGCCATCGCGCCATGCACTGTCCCGTTGTTCCCGGTCAGGTCGGTAGCCTCACCGGCGAAGAACAGCGTCTCGGCGACAGGCGATGCCAGCACCTCCTGCGCGCCATCGCTACCGACTCCGCCGTAGCTGTACGCGCCCCGTGAAAACGGATCGTTCTGCCAGTCATGAAAATAAGCATCCTGCAACTCATTTCGCAGCATGCGGAGGTCGACTTTCAACAGTGCACTGAGCGTCTTCAGGCTATGCTCTATGACGAACTCGCGGCTCCGTCCCGAAAGTTTCTCGGCGCAACGGAACGGAGCCCACCCGGTAAGGACCGGGAGCTTCCTGGGCATGCTGGTCCACCAGGTCGGGAACCACTCATCATCCGAGAATAGAAACCCCATGTCCGAGAGAGTCGCGTTCGAGTCTGGCGGAGCGATCGGGTCCCAGAAGCGATCGCGGAAGCAAAGAACGATCCGGATCACCTTGCCCATCTCCAGCTTGTCCAGCGCCGCAATTTTCTCCGCCGGCAAAGAGGGATCGAAATCCACCACTCCATATTCGCCCGCAGGCCCTTTCAGCAAAGAAAGTGGCTGGGTGATCAGAGTTCGCGGAGTTGTGAATCTCTGCGCGCCGGCGGGCGTGCGGGCCACAACTTCGGCTGCCCCCGGTTCCCATCTCACCTGTTCCACGACCGCCTCTGTATGGACCTCGACATTCGGGCAGGCAGCGATTCTTCTCTCGAAAGCGTCCATTAAATCGAGATAGCCATTCGCTGTTCGAAAGCTGCGGTCGCCTTCACCCTCTTGCTCGGCGCGGATTTCTTTCAGCAGCCAATGCACTCCCACCAATGCCGGATCAGCGGCATTGAATCCAATGACATAGCCGAGCGCACGCTCCCGTGCCTCCCGATTGTTATCCGACCGCGAGCCCGTCCGCTTCAGGAAATCCAGAAACGACTCGTCCGGCTCAGAATGATCCATCTTGCTTAGAATCGATTCCACACTCGACCAGAAATCACACGAACGCAACTGATGCTCGAACGCACACCAGCTGCGTCCTTCCACTTCTGCCACTTCAACGCCGGTCTCGTTCAGAGGGTCGAAAATCTCGGGCGGGCGTCCGTGGATAAACTCGGCTCCCAGCTCGATCGGAAATCCCACTTGGTGCCTTGGGATAGTCCAGATTCTGCCCCCGATTCGATCGCGCGCCTCCAAAACGGAGACCGCACAGCCCGCGCTGCCGAGTTTCCACCCCGCCGAAAGTCCGGCGATTCCGGCCCCAATCACAACGACAGATCGATCATCAGCCCGGGAGTCGTCCGACATGAATGCGCTCGTACCCTCGCAACTCCGCCACTACAGGAGATACTGAATGTCCCGCACTCTAAAGCTTAAGCCGCCTCTCTCTTCGATCGAATTTTTGCGCCTTTCTTCCGCGCTTGGGAGAGTCCGATTGCGATGGCTTGGTTTCGGCTCTTTACCTTTCCGGCCTCGCCTCGTTTGTCCGAACCCAGCGTTCCGTTCTTTTTTCTGCGCATTGCACTTGCCACGGTTTTCCGCGCGCCCTTTCCGTATCCGCGACCACTGGGTCTCTTTCTTTGCGCCATATGTTTTATGACCTCCGCCCTTAGAGTAAAGGGAAAGACCTGAAGGTTGCGCCGAAAGAATCAATGTTTTACAACCTAGACCAGATGCACCGCAACATGGCTTGAGAACAGCGTTAGAGGGCGGTAGCTATGCTGGTGCTGGTTGAGCAGCGAAGGGAGGGAGTTATTCAGAATGAAGGCAAAAAAAACGCCAGCTCAGAACCCAGACCAGAATCCGTCGAACGATATTCAAAAGCGCGTTCACGCAGCGGCCAGAGTGCGGGATGACGGGAGGGAAGGACAAAGCGATTCTTGACAAGGCATGAAAGACGCCAAGTGTGTCGCCAGCGCTCCAACCGTGATCGGTGCGGCAGGTCGCGACTCCCTTGCCGTGCTCTCCCCAAATCCAACCGTAATCTTTACCGTTGATGGAATCACGCCTGCTCCAATCTCCCTCACGGGGTGAAAGCCGGGGTCTCCAGATCGGTGGAGAGGCCGTCGACCTCGTACTGGTCGTCATGAATCAGCCGGGCATGGATGATCTGCTCAGCAATAAGTTCAAAATTGGCGGTTCGGCTTCGGCCGCCGCGGGTCCAGTGGGCCGGGATGCCGGAGCGGAGACGGATTGGAAGCTCAAGGCCGAAATGCTGACTTATTCGCGAGCGCGCGGCGTCTTTGCTGGAGTCGACCTAAACGGCGCTGTCGTCAGTCAGGATAAAGACAAAACTCGGTTGCTTTACGGCCACATGCCCGGGAAGCGGCTCGTTTGTCACCGCTCTAAACTGGTACTCCGAGCTCGCCCACGGGAAAAACCAGCTACCGCCACCGGCGCATAACTTTAGCGGCTTGCTCGCTCCTTGGCACCAGGACCGAAACAAACTGCCTCGATCAGCGTGAGAAACGCAGAGGTCGATGTTTGCCACAAAACATCGACCCCATTTTTTCGACGAGAACCAAGGTGAATGGGGATCGCACAGATGGCGAGAGCAGCTTCCCCGGCCGCGCCCTTGACCGTACGATAAGCTTCAGATTTTGGATCAAGCCGCCCGTCGAGTTCGGCTCGACCGACTTCGCCTCTCTTCTTCTTCAGCTTCCTCAGCGCCGTCTTCGCTCACGGCTTCCCTATTAATATCTTCGGCCAGGTTCGTCAAAACCTGGTCGGCTTCCTCTTCTTCGTTCAGCGTTTGCTGCAGCAATTCTGCGGCGTCCGGCTGATCGAGAAGTTCAGCATAGGTTCGTGCCGTGCCATATCCTGAAATCTCATAGTGTTCCACTCGTTGGGCGGATGCAATGATAGCCGCGTCTCGGACATTGTCGTCCTTGATCTCGCTGACCAGATCATTCCCTTCCTGGAGGATGCCCTGCATGCCCTTGCACTTTTCTGCCTTCGGCTTCTCGCCGAGGTCTTTAAAAATCTGCTCCAGCCGGTTGGCTTGTTCTTTTGTCTCGTCCAGGTGTTCGTTGAGTGCGTCCTTCAGCTCTCCGGTTTGCGCCGCATCGATCATTTTCGGCAGCGCCTTGATGATCTGGTGTTCGGCGTCGTATAGATCTTTGAGTTGTTCCACGTACAGCTCTCGCAATGAATTAGGCTTCATGGGTCACCGGTTCTCCTTGAGTCTGCTCCAGCCAAATGCTTCGTCGCCCTGCAGTTTGTTCCCAGCGACGGATGAATCGCATAGGCTCGGCCAGGCGTTCAATCCAAGTATTCGTGCATCGGTCGAGCGGCTGGAATCCGCGTTTTACCTGAATCGGATTCCCACGTATTCGTAGAACACTCGCGGTTATATGCCTCTCCGCGTTGCTGGTTGTGAATTCGTGCCCCCACGTTCGAGCCTCACACTGAAGACTTCGCTGGGGTTGCTTCCCGAGTCTGTTTACACACTGTTTAGTCCGGAAGTACAGAAGCCGCAGGATTGTTGTTGGGTCGTCTACAAAGTTATGCTGCCTCAGTTCATGAAGATTCTTCCAACACACCCCCCCCGTCAAGCAGGAGTCCGGCTCTCGGGCTTGACTCCTGCTCCTCGCCTCTGGCCTCACATACTATCGGAATTTGCTAGGAAGCTCTTTCCGTGAGAATCAAATTTCCGGCGTATTCGGTGTAATGGCGCCGCGGACCTTCACCCCTGAGGGACACCCGACAGCAGCCCGGCAAATTCCTGTGTGCGCATTGAGTGCGTACGCGCCGGCAACTGCATATTTGATCCCGGTCTCCTCGAAGATGCTCAGCACCTGCTGAAACAGCTCTGGCTGCTCTTTTGAGATTGCAAGCCGCCACGACGAAGTCTCTCCCGGCCCCGAGTTTGCCGAGCAGCGTGTCGGTTTATGCGCGGACTTCCCTTTCGGTCCTGCGTTCTGATGCGTGTGCCTGCAAGTCGCGGTTGTGCTGCTTTAAGGACGAGGCACAAGTTCGAATGGCAGTGAGGTCCGGGATGAGACGACGGATGTCGGACCTCAGCTTAAATCAAGCCAAGGCCTGACGCCCAAAATCTGAGGTCAGAGGTCCGAGGCCGGGAAGCCAATCCCGAGCCGTTGCCGCCAGTCTCGGCCGCGTCATGAGCTAGTCTGCCGCCACGTTTTGTTTGGGAGTTTCTTCCGGATTCCGCTTTGGAGTGCGGTTGGAGGGCAGGCCGGCCTCTCGAATCTTGTACAGAAGAGCGCGATAGCTGATGCTCAGTGTTCGGGCGGCCTGTTTGCGGTTCCAGTGGTGATTCTGCAGTACCTTCAAAATTACTTTCCGTTCCAGTTCCCGCACGGCTTGCCGCGTCAGCTTCTTGAGTGAAATCGGACCATCCAGCGGCAAGTCTGCACTGAAAAAGTCAGGACTGCGCGGGGCCAGGTCCGCCGAAATCACTTCCTCGTTTCCAAGAATCACGTAACGCTTGACCAGGTTCTCGAGTTCACGAATATTGCCCGGCCAATGATATTTGCGCAGCGTGTTCATCATCTCGGCCGAAAGTGGTTTTGCGCGGCAGTTGTATTTTCGGTTGTGATACTCCAAGAAATACGCGACCAGATCGGGAATGTCTGCTGCTCGTTCGCGCAACGGCGGCAGGTGCAAGTTCACCACGTTGATGCGATAAAACAAGTCGGAGCGGAAGGTTCCGTTTTCAATTTCCTGCTCGAGTTTGCGGTTGGTGGCGCAGACCACGCGCACTTCGACTTTCTTGTCTTCCTGCGCGCCAATGCGGCAGAACTGACCATCCTGCAGCAATTGCAACAATTTCGATTGCAATCCCAGGTCGAGTTCTGAGATTTCGTCCAGAAACAGCGTGCCGCGATGTGCCATTTCCACGCGGCCCGGTTTCATTCCATACGCGCCGGTGAATGCACCCTTTTCGTATCCAAACAACTCGCTCTCGAGCAACGTTCCGGGAATCGCGGGGCAGTTGACTTTGACCCACGGGCCTGTGCGCCAAGGTGAAGCGGTGTGGATCATGCGGGCGATGATGTCTTTACCCGTCCCGCTCTCCCCTTGAATTAGGACAGGAACGTTCGCGCCAGCCAGTTTGGAAAGGCGCTCCCGCACCGCGCGCATGGCCTCGGTACGTCCAAATACGATCTCCTCTGGCGGCATCTCACCGAGCGGCTGAACGAGCGTGTTTACGCTATTGGTCATCATGCAAGGTTTGCTGCGTCAGGGGGAGACCTGTAAATATGCATGCGGAGAACCAAATCCCGCAGCTTGGGCACTGCCGACCCGACTCTAACTTATGTTGTTGAAGCGGATCAACTTACCAAAGGGCCAGCGAGAAATCCGCTGGTAACATCCACATGAGCACAACAGTAACGAAATGATGGATTTCGTGGGAAAAAACTTTCACGGGACGGAAACCGCCTTCCGTTTCTTCGATTTGTTGCGCTTCGAGGGTCGCAGTAGAGGATGGGAAAACTTCAGTCCTAGCAGGTTGTATCCCTGCGCAGGCGTGGACCGTAATACTCGGGCGCGAAGGCCGCGTGACGCCTTCGGCGGCATCGCCAAGGCCGAAAGCGGGGCACTGGGAATTTCCAGCCGGATCTCAGAACTCCCCGGCGAAATCTTGCGGGCTGCAAGCAGCATTCCCCCGGCGCTGACGTTGAGAGCTGTCGTAAACTCCAACATTTCCTTGGAGTTACCGTCACGGCTTCGGACGAACACCGGGATGGCCAAGGGCAATCTCTGCCATTTTCGCCTCTCGACACTTGATTTCGTCCGGTTCATTGACGACCGCGCCTGAGAGCTTCGCACCGGTTATTTTCTGCATCCTTGTGGCCAAAACAGGCACACAAATCGGAACAATGGCTGTAAAACGGCACTATCTGCCGCACTGCCTCCTCGAAAACCCGCATCAATAGGCGCAAGCCGCGGCGTTCTGTTCGTCTTTGTTTCGGGCCGCAGCCATCCTCAACCCGGTATACGGCCGTGGGAAAAGTGCAAGCTTTTGCCACACTTGGGTAATTTGCTTGTCCTTTTTCATTGACAAGGATGCGAACCGGAAATACGATTCGGTAGCCAGCACTCTTCATCGTGTCAGGGTGCAGCTCCTCCCCGCAGATTCTGTGGTTTTCTCAATGGCCAGCGCCCGTAAGACTTCGTGTGCTTCTGACGCATCCGCCGCTGTCTCGGCGGCCCCGGTGCAGCCGACAAACGGCGCCGGAGATCTTCCCGCTCCGGAAAACATTACCCAAGAATACAAGGATCTGCGCGAACGTTTTCAGCGCACTACCAATGCCCTGGCTTCCGCCGCCCACGATTTGAAAACGCCGCTTTCGATTCTGAACGGCTACGTTGAACTGTTGCAGACGGAGAAGCTCGGTCCGCTCAGCGAACGCCAGCGTGGAGTTCTGCGCGACATGCAGACCAGCGGAAAACGGCTGCAGCACTTCGTGCAGGATTTCCTTACATACAGCGCGCTCGAAACTGGCGGCCTGCACATGCACTTTCAGCCCGGCAATCTCAACGAATGCCTGGGCGGAGTCTGCCGTTTGTGGTCGAACCGTTTTCAGGAAAAGGGACTTGCGCTGTATTTCCTGGGAAATGAGAACCTGCCTGGATTCCCCTTCGACGCTCCGAAACTGGAGCGCGTCATCTCGAACCTTCTGGAAAACGCGTACAAGTTCACGCCGCGAAGCGGAACCGTCTGGCTGCACGCCGAGCCCTACATGTGGGATCGTCGCACAGCGTCGCTTCCTTCCGCTTCCGAGCGCCGGCGGCAGGATTTGAAACAACCGAATTCCGTGAAGATCAGCGTGGCCGATACTGGCCCGGGCATTCCCCCGGAATTCCACCTCGAAGTCTTTGATGATTTCTTCCGCGTGCCTACGAACGAGGGTGAGGAAGGCATGGGGCTGGGATTGGCCATCGCGCGCCGGTTGGTGCAAGCCATGGGAGGAAAGATCTGGGTCGAAAGCGAGCCGGGCGCGGGCTGCAAATTTTCATTTCTGATTCCCTACAAGCCCGTCGTCGCGAAACCCTCCGCTCCGGCGACCGAAGGAACATCGCGATGAAGTCCGCCGCTAAAATCCTGCTCGTCGATGATGAACCCGGCATGCTGCGTTACATAAAAACCTTGCTCGAAGTGGACGACTACAAAGTCGAAACTGCGAGCACCGGCGAAGAGGCCGTCGAGCGGGTGCAGAAAGGATTGCAGCCTGATCTCGTTCTGCTTGACGTGCTGATGCCCGGAATTGACGGCCTGCGGACGCTCGAACAATTGCGACAGCTGCAGCCTGGCGTGAAAGTCGTGATGCTCTCTTGCGTCAGCGATACCCGCAAAGTCGTGCAGGCGATGAAGCTCGGCGCGCAAGACTACATCACGAAGCCATTCCAAAAAGCAGAACTCGACGCCGTCATCGATCTCAGCCTCGGACAGGGCAAAACCGCCTACGGCGGCGAAGTCGAAGAACTTTCCGACGACGTGTTCTTCATCGCCGCCAGTCCGGAGATGCGAAAGATCCGCTCCCAAGCGGCGTTGGTCGCCAACGTCGATATCCCGGTACTATTGTTGGGCGAGAGCGGCACCGGCAAAGAAGTTCTCGCGCGCTTGATTCACAAACTTTCTCCACGCGCGCATCGCACGTTTTTGAAAGTGAACTGCGCCGCGGTTCCCGCCGACCTGCTGGAAAGCGAATTGTTCGGGTACGAACCCGGAGCCTTCACCGGAGCCACGCACTCCAAGCCGGGCAAATTCGAGTTGTGCAATAAGGGAACGATCCTCCTCGACGAAATCGGCGAAATGCCTCCGCTGTTGCAAGCCAAACTTCTGCACGTCTTGCAGGATCAGCAGTTCTCGCGCCTGGGCAGCCGGTCGATCGTCAAAGTGGACGTCCGCATTCTCGCGGCCACGAACATCAACATTCCTGAAGCACTCGCGACCAAACGGCTTCGTGAAGATCTGTACTATCGCCTCAATGCGTTCACGCTGCACCTGCCGCCGTTGCGGGAGCGCAAAGAGGAGATTCCGATTCTTCTGAAGCACTCCATGACGCGGATGTCAGACCAATATGCCCGGCCTCCGCTTCCGCTTTCGCCCGCATTGTTGCAGGCGTGTCAGGAGCATTCCTGGCCGGGGAATCTGCGCGAGCTGAATAATTTTCTGAAGCGGTATCTGATTCTGGGCGATGAAAGTCTTGCCATGGCCGAGTTATTGCCCAAGAATGACGGTACTGGCGGCAACCGCGGGGATTCGACCGCGCGTTCGGCCGACGCCGGCGGGTTAAAATCCGTTGCGCGCAGCGCCAAGGACGAGGCCGAAGCTCAAGCCATTACCCGCGCTTTAGAACAGACGAACTGGAACCGCAAGCAAGCTGCGGCCCTGCTGCAGATCAGCTATAAGGCGCTTCTCTATAAGATCCGCCAATACGGCATCGCGGAAGCCAAAAGCCATCACAAGTTATCAGCCGGCGCGTGAGCTGATCCTGATTCCCACGGTTGTCGGAATGGCAGAATGAAGCACCTGTTGCCAAACTACACCGTCTGCACCCAAGATCCCTCGCCTCGCCTGTAAATACGAGAGGCTTCGGGATCACGCATGCCGCTCAGGGCTGTCCTTACGGAACCGTCAGCTGGATGGGCACGCTCTTCGAGTCGCTGCCCGAGGTTGCGGTCACGGTAATCGAGTACGTGCCCGGAGGCGTTCCGGTCGGCGGTGGTTGTGTTTGCGTTGTGGCGCATCCGGGCAATGGCAGCAACTGCGCGATCACCAGGAGCAACAGGAACAACCCCGCCAAGCGCCAGCGCCGACGCCGATCGCCTCCGATGCCGACGCCGATCAGAGCCAGGCCCGGAACTCCGAGAAACACCGCATAAAAATGTCCGAGGCGGAATTTTGAACTCGCCGTCGTGATCGATTGTGGCGTCGTTGTGAGGTTCAGAGTCGCATTCGCCGGGCTGCTGCCCTGCAACGAAATGGAGTTGCTGGGAGTGAAATTGCACGAAGCCGCCGTGGGCACATTCGTGCACGACAGCGAAACATTGGTGCCATAGACCGGATTCGGCTTGAGCTGCACCTCATAGGTTGCGGTTTGTCCCGCAGCCGGAATGCTAGTGTTCGAAGGGAAAACCGAGACTCCAAAGTCCGACATCTGCGCGGCGACCGACGTCACGGCCAGTAGAATGTTGTTCTGTCCCACTACCGAAACCTGCCCGCCGTTAAACGACGCGGGCGTTCCGCTGGTATTTGCGGTCGGCGTCACCACAAAGGTGACCGTTGCAATCGAACCCGGCTGCAATGAACCAATCGTGCAGCTTACACTCCCACTGGTGGTCGCCGTGTTGCAGCTTCCCGCCGTCGAACTCGCCGAATCGAATGTCAGGGCGACATTGGTGCTGGTAGTCGTAGCGCTCAGATTGTCAATCACCACCATGTTGTAGGCCGGGTCCTGGCCAACGTTCGTAATGGTATAGGTGAAGGTTGCGGGATTACCCGCCGGGAAGAAAGCCTGATTGGTTCCGAGCGTGGCGACACCACTAATGGTGACGCCGGGTGTGGCGCGCAATTGGGTAACGAACGCGTCGTTGTTACCGCTATTGCTGCTTCCCGGAGCCCCCGCCGGAACGGTCTCCTGCAAATCCGTTGTATTCGTGCTTCCGGCAAAATAAGCGTTCTGATTCGTATCGAGAGTGATGCCCGTGCCCTGCGTCGTGGCCGGGTTCCCGTTGTCACTTGTCGCTCCGCCAAAATAGGTGGCCCAGGATCCGGTTTGATTGTTCGCCCCGGGCGAGACTACGGTGTTGAGACGCGCCACAAAGGCATCCTGCGATCCAGCAAGGGTGCTTTGGATGGTCCCCTTTGTGGGGTAAAAAGGGAAATTTGTCGACTGCGTGGTTCCCGTGACCAGACCCCCATTGGTATTGTCAGCGACGATCGCCAGTCCGGTTTCGTTCCCGCTCCCACCCAGATAGGAAAAATATCCCAGCGTAAGGGTCGTGGTTGACGTTGGCGTGAGATTCGGAAACCGAGCCACGAATGCGTCGGTACCACCGCCCGGGGTCGATTGGAACTGTCCTGTACCGGTGGGCAAAGTAAAGTCCGTCGAGTTCGTCGTTCCCACCAGGTAGACGTTCGCCGCGCCTGGATCCAGAGCGATGCCGCTTCCATAATCATTTGCTGATCCGCCCAGATACGTTGACCATTGCAATTGCTGGCCTTGCAGCACTCCGACGCCGTTCGGATTGGCCAGCTTGGCAACGAATGCATCAGGAGCCCCTGGATTCGGAACCGACGAGGGAGTGCAGGTAGGATTGATGATGGTGATTAGCTGCGCCGGTACATCCAAGCAGGGTTGGTAAGCGGCGAGAATTGGGAAGTCGGTGCTGCTGGTCGTTCCAGTGAAGACGAAATTCGTGGTTCCCGTGAAATAAATGTTTAGATTGGTATCCACAGCGATGCCGCCGCCACATGCAACCAGTCCGGTAGGAGTGGTGCTGCTGATACCACACGGAACCACTCCGCTGCCGGCAAAACTGCCACCGCCAAAATAAGTCGAATAGAAGATGCTGCCTGTACCGACCGACGTCGTGCTGACCTTGGTCACGAAAAACTGCGGCAGCCCAGCAGCTGCCTTACTAATCGACTGGTAGGCTTGCGCCGCGGGCAGCATGCTGGCGGGAAACTGTACGCTAAAGCTTGATGCGTTATTCGAAGTGGTGGTTCCGGTAACGTAGATATCGGCGGCCGCGTCGATCGTCATTCCGCTCGCCACGTCAGTGCCATTGCCTGCAAGGTAGGAGGAATAATTCAACCCTGATGCCGTCGTATTCAATTCGGTCACAAAAACGTGTTGTCCAGACGATATGGAAGTCTGATAGGCCGTGGACGTTGTCGGAAAGTTAGTGGAAGTGGTCGTACCAGCAAGATACGCATCCCCGGCTCCATCCACGGCAATGCCGCCAACCGGAGCCGGGGTATCCGTTCCGCTTCCGCCGAGATATGTCACATATACAAGTGGATCGGGACTTGTCTGCGTCACGCTCGGATTCAGCTTCGCCACGTAAAGGTTCGTAGCGGGCGGCGTGGTCGCAAGCGTGGACTGCAAAGGGGTCGTCCCCGCAGGTATCATAAGATTCGTGGAATCGGTCGAACCAGTTAGATAGATGAATCCCGCGCTGTCGACCGCGACGGAAGTCGCCAGTTCATCGCCCGCGCCACCGAAGAACGACGAAAAATTCAATACCGGATCGATCACCAATTCGCGGCTGTGGTCGTAGGCTCCCAACGAGAAGCCCGCTCGATTCGAGCCGCGAAGCACGAATTGCGCTGACACCGTCTGCTCGCGCCCGTCGATCTGCTGATAGACCCGGGGCGCTTCCAGACGCAACTCGCCGCCGTTTTGCTTAATGACCAGAGAACCGTTTCGCAGTTCCAGCTTCCGCGCTCCTTCAAACTCCAGTTCGGCTTGTGACGGATCCGCTCCGGGAGCGACTTGAAAATCATGCTCCAGACGTCCCCGATTTCCGTAGAAAACCAGGTTGATTCCGGGATAAACATCCTCGTAGCGCACACGCGCAAACTGCGGCACAGCGCAACGCCACTTGGTTGGATCGTTACCCAACAGATAATTGGTTTTTGCAGGAAGAGGGTCGATGGCGTGGATGCGCGACTGAGGATTCGCGCCCGCCAGCTTCATGCGAATCGTTTCGAAGCGCACGGCTTTGGAAGACGTCGGACGGTTGTGGGAGCGCACGCTGAGCGTCGCCCCTTCGGAACCAAGAGCCAGAACGTATCCCAGGCCGCGGGAGATAAATTTCACATGTGGGTCGCCGGAATTCAGGTTCGCCTCTCCCTCATTGGGCTCGAACGCCAACGGCAAACCCGACATCAGCTTGCGAGCGTGCAGCTGAGCCGATTCGGTGACAGAGGCGGAAGTCCAGGTGCTGCGCCGGGAGGGTTGAAGGGCTGAACGTGCAGCATCCATCTGCGAGTTGAGAGCACTGACACGCGCGAAGGGGAGCCGCTCATACGCAGCATTCCCAAGCACCAACCATGCCCCGCCGAGCACCGCCAACCCAGCAGCCAGAACACAAATTCGTTTCTTGGATGCTCCCAACCAACGGCGATTTACGTTCACGCATTCCTCCGATGAAGTCAACCCAAATTGGCCCGCGCCGCCCGTCCATTTGCTGCGTATTTTCTCCAGCCGGTTACGCCCCGTTA
>JASHRE010000895.1 GCA_030037515.1 Candidatus Sulfotelmatobacter sp. | reverse complement strand
TGAGCACTTGAACCTTCTCCTGCCGCTGGCTTTTGGCTCACGATTACGGACAACAAAGGATGATTACAGCGCCCATGGTTTGAACCGATCGAATAAGGCTTAGTACGGGTCACTTCTTACGGGATGAATTTGATTTATTCCCAAAGTCAACCGCAACCATGCCTGCGCGCTTCGGCTAGGCCCCGGATTGGGGCGATTGGACTTTAAGAATTGCTCGTTGGGAGGTCGGGCCTGCCCGCCTCGTCAGGAAGGAAGCGTACAACTTCACGATGGCGAAGATATTAGGCTGCGAGACAGCAGAAGCCGCCTCTTCAATCAGCACAACTTGCCGAAGCGACGTATTTATTCTCCGCCTCCCGCCTCCTGCGAATTGATGTTGGTCGCGGGGAACGCAGAACGTTTATTCGTGACTTGGGAATTTCTCGTGGCCGCGGACGTGATCAGCGGCCGCGAACGGTTTTCTTCAGTGCGTGAAGAAAGCAATGGCCAGAGCTTTCTAGCTTCTGCTCGAGCCCTTGGGTGCAGTCGCAGTTGCCACACGCCCAGGATTCGCTGCCGTTCTGATCGCGGCACTGGCGGCGGTCATGCGCGTCTTGCACTTTCACTAGATCGAAGAACTCCTCCCAATACGGACGCTCTTCCTGCAGCGGAGTCGGGCAGTAACAGATCTCAACCCAGCGCGCTTCCTCCCCCGGCAAGAGCCGTGCTGCGCTCATGTTCCGTAGGTACTCGCCCTCGGCCACCGATCCTTGGCCCAGAGTGCCGCGTTCTATGGCCTCCAACAACGGTTTCTCGCGTCCCCGCTTGACTCGGGCTCGCACCAAATAGCGCACAAGACCTATGATGCTGGATTGCGCTGGCGGATTCAGACCGCAACCGGATTCCGCATCCGGCTCGCAGCTTCGGTAGCGCCCTCACAAACGTCCGGACTCGATTGGCCCCTTCCCAATCCTCAATCAGCCCGGTGACGAATTCAGCCCTTGGTTTGTGTTCTTCAGCAATCACCCAAGATACAGACTCATCCCCAGGATTCTTACGTCCCCCGCTCGACTGACAATCTTCCCAGCCGTGCTTGAATTTAGACAGGATGCAACCCGCTGAGATCACCGCCCTATGCGCCGGAGCTCCGGAGAGTGTGCAAGTCGCATACCGCGATGCCATGCAGGAGAGCGATCACCGCAAAGTGATCGGCAAGATCGATGCTGCCATCCCCGTTCTTCGGGACCGCTTGCGCCAACTCGAGCCTCAGCCAGGATGCGAAATGGAGAAGCGGCACCTCGCGCTGGAGCTGCAGGCGCTACAAGTCAGGCGCCAACTGGCTGCCCGCTGTTGTCCTGGTTGTTGGCTGCGGTCCGACTTCGATGTAGCCACTCTCTGATCAGGTGCTTTGGAAAAAAGGACTCAATGGTGGCTTCCCACTAGTTTTTCCGCCTCGCTCACCAGACAGGAGATCTCCTTGTCTTTGGAAATGACCGAGGTCACGCCGGCGACCCTTGCGTTCTGCTGGATCGCAACGCTCGGGTAAATCGTGAACAATATGATGGGGACGTCGGGCAACAGTCTTCGCAGCAGGGGCGCGGCTTCCAAACCATTCAGACCCGGCATGGACAGGTCGAGCACGATAAGGTCGGGCTTGAGAATCGGCGCCTGTTTTACGGCCTGATCCCCGTCGCCGAGTTCGCCGCAAACCTCAAAACCGGAGGTTTCAAAAATGCGGCGTAGCGTCTTGCGTACCAGAGAGTTGTCGTCTACTAACAAGACACATTTCGCCATCGTTCACAATCCCGCGAGGCCGGCAAACTCCTTGGTTTGCCTGCTGGAGTCGAGCCTCATCTTCCAGGTCCGCGCGGGAATCCGGAGTCGTGCTGAGTGGCACCGAGGAATGGGCCGGTAAGGTCCACAGTGGATGACCTCAGCAGGACGAAGCGGGCCTGGCTGCGGTGGGTGGGGAACCGGATCTTGGAGCGGGCTGAAAATCAGGGATCGAGCTCAAACAGCTGCCCGCCAAAATTGCTATAAGCTTGTTCGACCATCACGAACTCGACATCCGGTATCTTCTTTTTTTTCTCTTTTTCCACCACCGCTTTTATTTGCAATATAAACGCCGCATTTTGCGTTCCAATACCGGCAACACCGGATATTTGGCGTTTGATGGCGCTTGCATCGCCAACGGTAGAAATGTTTGTTCTTGTGCCTGAGACGAGGGCTGTCAATCGTTCCCAAAATCTCCGGTCCGTCCCCAATTTTGAAGTAAGGTCGCTCCAGCTGAAACCCAACCTCCTTCGGCTCCAAACTTCGCCGCCCTGGCAGGGGATGAGGACTTCGCCCCGGTCAACCAATCCACGGCATTGCCGGAGATACCTCAATTTGTACGGAGGGCCGACGGTGGTGAAGAGCCGACCGCAGGCTCTGTTCGAAATGGCATCCAACGCTTTAGGCGTTCGCCCAAGCTCCCGGACAAAACGAGGTACGGAGCGCACCGCCCGAACGATTTCATGGAGGGTCCGTCATGGCTGTCAAAGGCAAACAAAAACCGCAGCCCCAAACACTGATCGGTTGGCGGCAGATCTCGGAATTTCTGGGTGAACCCACATCCGTCGTCCAGAGATGGAACAGACACGGAATGCCGGTGCATCGGCGAGGCCGCAATGTGACCGCTGCTGCCAAAGAGTTGAACACATGGCTGAGCCGGGAATCCGGCAAGCCCCTCGAGGTGGTGAGCGAAGAAACCGATCTTGCGTCAGAACTGAAGCGTGGGCTTGCTTTCATCCGCCATAAGAAGCTGAATCATTGATGATTCGGCAAAAAAGATAGCCTCCCCGCAGTTCATCCCGTCTTGTGCTTGTTCTTGTGGTGCGGGATGGGAAAGTCTTCGACCGGTTCTCCGCGTTTCCCTTCTTCGCGCTGCCGCCTCGGACGATACCATTTGAAATAAATGAAGGCGGCAATCCCACCCGCCGCGGCCAGAGCAATCAAACCATATAAGAGCGGATGGTAGTACTTCGATAGCCATCCGATAATGGCGTTGCCGTAGACGTGCGCCAGGTAGCTCAGAGCAAAAAAACGAACGCCACGGCCCAGCGAGAGCGACACCAGAAATTTTTTGCGCGGATAGTGCAGTGCACCTGCCGCCAGCAGAACGGGCACCATGGGGAATGGCGGGGGCATGATCGCTCCCAGCGCCACGGTCACAAATCCGCGCTTGCGAAAACTGTCGTAGACCTTTTCGGCTTTCTTTTTCCCAATTTTTCTCTCCAGCGTCTCTTCTTCGCCTTTTTCGCCCAGTTGATAGGTGAAATAGCCGCCGACCACGGCTCCAACCATTGCCATGAAGGCGTAATAAGGCCACCAGGGGCGGTGACCTGCCGTCAACAGAATGACGAATACATCCGTGCTGCCCGGCAGGGGAATCATCGAACTGTCGAGGATTCCGATCAGGATCAACCCGGGGCCCCCAAGACGATGCAGCCACGTCGAGAACGGATGAGTCAGAAGCAGCAATGGCAACCGAAAAGGCATGCACTTCAACAGATGCCAGTTCGCTGCCAGGCGGCGGTTTTCCATCCACAGCCGAACGAAAGTAACCGCTTCCGGCGGGCCTTGACCGGGTTGTCGTGCTACACTCATTTTCACTCGGGACAGGGCGCCGGCACCGCCGTTCCAGTCCCGCTTTGAAGGAATCTATGAAACCAGCCATCGAGGTGCCAGGCGGCATCTCGCCCGATCCCTATCAGAAAACGGTGTGCTGCCTGCGATGTGAACAGCGTCTCGAACGCTACCAACTGATGCGCGCCAGCCTGGCTCCGGGGAACGCCGGACACGCGATCTTGTCGTGTCCCAGATGCGGGCACGTCGAATTCGTCTCCGAATCCAGTCCGTTGCTGCACAGCCTGGAATTAATCGCCGTCGACACCGGAGACGGCGACTGACAGAAGCGGAAGTCCTTGCCCGGGGCCAAGACCAGGGGTAATCGGAAGACGCCCGAGGGAACCAAGTTGGCCACAGGCCGCTTTCACATCACGACGGACGTTTGTCTCTTCGGCCGTTTGATGCAAAGCATTTTTCGGGGCCGATCGGACTTGGCGCAGCTGGTTCGCATGAGGGACGATGATTCTCAACCATGCTGCCAATAGTTCGAAAGGTTCTCAGCTTGAGATGGAAGATCCTTGCCGGCGGGTGTCGCCATCGATTGACCG
>JASHRE010000894.1 GCA_030037515.1 Candidatus Sulfotelmatobacter sp. | reverse complement strand
ATGGCTTGTTCGATCCACAACGAAGAGCGCTCGTCGCGATGTGCCTGCTTTGCCTGCTCCACGCCGCCAAAAGCGCGCAGCGCGGCTAGACGTGCTTCTTCAGCCGACATGCCGCGGCGTTCGAAGTCGTCGGCGAGGAGGGTGAGGTGCGAAGCGACTTCGCGGGCAAGGTCCTCTTCGGCATGTTTGTTGGCGAGGAGATTGCGGAGCTTGGCGACGATTCTTCTCCAATGCGCCATCGTTACTGTTCCTCTGCGAGCAGTTTTTCAACCACGTTAGCCATCTGGCGACAGCGTTCGGTTTCCTCATCGAGCGCCTTCAACCCCGCCTTGGTGATGGCGTAATACTTCGCTTCGCGATTGTTTTCCGTCTTGCCCCAGGAACCACGGGTCCAGCCATGCTGTTCAATCCGAACGAGAGCCGGATAAATAGTGCCTTGGTTAAGATTCAAGGCGTCCTCCGAGACCTGTTGGAGCCTGTTAGCGACGCCATAGGCATGCTGAGGACCCATGGTGGCAAGGGTACGCAGAATCATGAGGTCGAGAGTGCCTTGCAAGATCTGGATGGGCATTTCTTCACTTGGCAGTCAAGTGAACAAAATTGTAACTAGCATGTCAAGCGAAGGACCGCAGGACAGAGATTAGACACTCGACTGGCGACTTCAAGGGTAATGCACTCATCTAGCTTCAGTGTGGGGCTTCCGGGTGGATTAGTAGCGAAAAAGGGCATGGGACCTCCAATCCGGCGGACTCCAGTGCGGCCAGAAACATGGCGCCATGCCGATTATCGGGGTTGTGCCCTCCAGTTTCCGTCGTCGTCACAAGCACCATCGGTATCTGTTATAATGATACCATCATGCATCAAACGCAGGACATCATCGCCTCGTTCGACCGGTATCTCGAAGTGCGCGGCCTTCACTTCGATGCTGTAGTCATCGGCGGTGCTGCGCTCAATCTGCTCGGTGTTGTTTCGCGACTCACCAAGGATTGCGACATTCTGTTCCCAGAAATACCGGAGCAGATCGCCAAAGCTTCACAAACTTTCGCGCGTGAGGTCCGTGGGAATGGTGGTGACCTTGGCGACGAATGGCTCAATAATGGACCGGCTTCGCTGCAAACACAGCTTCCGCCGGGATGGGACAATCGCCTTCAAACCGCATTTTCTGGTCGGGCTATCCACCTACGTACCCTGGCACGAGAAGATCTCTTATGTGCGAAGCTATTTGCTCTCTGCGATCGTGGCATTGATCTCCTGGACTGCGTCGCGCTTGCGCCCGATCAAGCGGAATTGCACAAGATCGTTCCCTGGCTGGAGCAACAGGACGCCAATCCTCAGTGGCCAGCGCATGTTCTGTGACGATCGCGAATCTTGCAAGGAGGCTCGGCTATGCCCTTCCGTAGAACCGCCGCACTTCCACCGCTGATCGCGTCCGATGTTCTCACCTCACAACTCGTCGGCATCGGCATGAACTTCGCCGCGTCTCCAGCTCATGATCCCAACATCGAGGACAGCATTCTGTTTGCCAGCATTGAAGGAATGGAAAAACAGGACCTTCGGGTACTTGCAATGCTGGTCACCTGGTTTGGAATTCATGCGCCATGGGTCAACGCGGACCGGCTGACCACTCTGGCGAGGGCACAGTCATCGGCTCGGGTTCGGGCGTTTTGGTGTGCCTTGGCACGCTGGCAGAGAAAAGACCGTCGGTTCGTCCGTCTTAGCCGCTCGTACAAAGGGCCGAGGCAGGACGTGCTCGAAGTCGGGACTGAGTTCCAATTGCAACGCCACGGTGAAGACCCTCGCTTCACGGGCAGCGCGATCCGCATAGCCGCGAATATCCTTCGGGATCGTCCAGCCGACGTGTTGTCCCCGTCTCTTTTGGCTCGTCGTCACAACGCCTACCATTTCCGAATCATGATGGGGCCCAGCTACCGTGCGGACATGTGGGCCGCGCTGGAGTCGGACGCCACGCTCTCGGCGGCGACTTTGGCCAGAGAAACCTATGGTTCTTTTGCGAGCGCGTGGCACGTTCGACACGACTTCTTGCTGCTACGAGGCGCTTCCAGTCGGAGAACTCCTCCAGAGCCCAAGAAGTAACCTGCGGCGTCGATATCGAGTGCCATTCGCGGGGTGCGGAGGACTACGCTAACGGTGAAAAGGTGAGATGATCATCACAAAAGCCACGAAAGTAGATCTGCATCGCGGTACAAGAACGGTACAAGTTCCCAAGCTTTCTTCATGTTCTATTGCCACCTCTCAGAGCGTGTGCGGCTGTTTTGGATGTGGCGCAAAGGATGGGATTATCAGCAGCTGAAGAAGTTCGGTTCGCACGTGGGATAGCTCGGTACACTCAATGGTGTGCAGTAAATCACCGACAATTTGATTGAGCGTCCCACTCCCTTGAAAGGGGGAGTCTGAATTTTTTAATCATGGTCGAAGTTGTGGGCCGAATAGAGGGTTGGGTCGGACTGAATTAGTTCAGACTCGAAAGCTTATAAGCGAGCATTTTGGTCGAGGCGGCAGGTGCAAAAGTTTAGAAAAGCGCGCAGAAGTGTGTTTCCGGGTTGCCCTTCGGTTGCTCTCCAAACCGAGGAAACAGAACCCAAGAAACAAAACCCTTCCACTAAGGAACGAAGCTCCACTGAACTGCGCTTCGCTTCGTTCCCGCGTGCAATTGTGAGAGATCCGGGAAGACTGTCAAGGGTCGAGATGAACGCCCTTGCGGGCGCCCTTGACAGTCTTTCCGGATCTAGCAGGAGATGTGTGCAAATTTTTCTCTTGACCAGGCCGATGACTTCATAGATGTAGTGTAATCGCCATCTGATGGCGACAACGACTGACCTTAAGTAGACAAGATTTCACCGCTGAAGCTGATAGTTGACCTGTATCTGGGTCATGACTGTGACGGGTTGTCCCATTAGCAGGTAAGGCTTGTACTTCCATTGACGCACGGCGGCGACCGCAGAACCCGCCAATTCGACTGGCCCATCCAGCAGCTCAAGATCCGTAACATCGCCCGTCTTGCTGATTTCGACTTGCAGCACAACCGTCCCCTGAATGTATGCGATTCGAGCTTCGTAGGGGTAAATGGGGTTGACCTTCTTGATCAAAAGGCCTTGCGTAACCCCACTCGAGACCTTCACTCGCGCCGGCTGTGCTATTGAGGATGCACCTGCCGCGTCGCCATTTTTCTGCGCGGCCGAATGCGCAGATTCTGGACCGCTTTGCGCAGGCAAGGGTGCAATCGAGTTGAGAGTCGCCACAATCTCGTCGAGTCCCTTCTCGTTCGGTGCGCCTGCGTTCCAGACCAATAGGTGATTGCTAGCGGTGGTACAGACCATCGCTTGGCGACGCCCGCCTTGTCCACGCGGCATATTGACCCGATAGTACTCGCGGCCAGCCGCCGAGAATTCCGTGATAGCGCCCTCCTTCTTGAGCTTTTCGTCTTGCGAGCTCGCGATCATGGCTTCTAGGCTCTTTTTGCAATCGGTCGCTGGCTGCCGGTACGCGCGGAGTGTGAAAAAAGGACTGGTTGCCGAAAGATCGGATTTCGGCACATACACCGCAGCCAGTAGAACGTCGAAGTTCTGCGGAGAGTCGCCAGATTCAACCTGCTTACGTATCATTTGGGTGGCCCGGACCCAATCATTCGTAAGCGAGTAACTAAGACCAAAATCTGCGATCGACAGGTGTGACTGAGGTACCTCAGGGGTCCGAGGAACTGTCTGGGGATGAGCCAACACAGCGGCCCAAATGAGCAAGCAGACCCAGTAAACCCTCATAACCGAAATCTCCGTTTTGGGTCAAAAGAAGGCGAGGAGATATTATCATTGCGCCGCACCGCACTGTATTGGGAACGACCCAAAGTGGAGTAGTTGACGATACATCGTAGGCCCCTATCGACAAATGGTTTACCGCACTCACGCCCATCTCGGTGACGACAGACATTATCGGCTCTCTCTACGCTGCCGACTTCAATGGCGATGGGGTGCTGGATTTGATTGTTGATTTCAACCCTTCGGGATCCGGCTCAGGGACCTTCGCTGTTTACCTAGGAAACGGCGATGGCACGTTTCAGACGCCAGTGCTCACCAATGCCAGCGTGTCGTCGGGGCTTGATGTGGGATTATTTGCGATCGCGGCGGCTGACTTTAATGGAGACGGCGCACAGGACGTGGCCAGTGCTATGTCACTTTTTGTTCCTTCGGAGGCAGGAACGGACGTTGGAGCGGTTTCCTTGGGGGAAGGAAATGGTACGTTCAACTTTAACGCAACTGGTTTTGCTCTCGCAGAGACTCCCGATTATCAGCCAGCCTATACTGGTGATTTCAACGCGGACGGCAAGCTGGATGTCGCCATGGGCACCAACATAGGTCTAGGTAACGGTAACGGGACGTTTCAAACCCCGCCCATCGCTTTGTCAAGCGCCAGTCTTGCAGGTGTTGCAGCGGTGGGCGATTTCAACGCGGACGGCAAGCTGGATTTTATCGTCCTCAAACACACGGCGAATGTGCTCGTCGCGTTGCAGGCCAGCCCGGATTTCTCTCTCGCCGTTACTTCGCAGAACACCGTGACCATTAGTCCGGGGCAAGCGGCCACCTACGCTTTGACCTTATCTCCTCTTTCTGGATTCAGCCAATCTGTGCAGCTAAGTTGCAGCGGAGGGCCCTCCCAATCCACCTGCACGGTGACTCCGAGTTCGGCTACCCTGACGGGCACCGGGAGTGCAACCGCAAAGGTCGAGGTGGTAACCACCGCGGGGTCGGCAAGTCTCATGCAGCTTGCCGGTTTCCCTCCGATCAGCAACCGGCTTGCGCTGTGGCTGGCACTGCCCGGCTTGCGTGGACTCGTACTGCTGGGTAGCACAGCGGGCAAGCGGAATCTTCGGTTGTTTCACGGACTAGCATTCTGCTGCCTCTTCTTCCTGGCAGTCACCTGGGGCGGCTGCGGCAACTCAGGCAGCAGCGGCGGGACTCCGCCGGGTACCTACAGTCTGACGGTGACGGGCACTTCTATCTCAGGACCGACTGTCCTGAAGCACGCTGTGTCGCTCACTTTGATCGTTGATCGTTCAATAGTCGATCCCCCCTCGCCGTTAGCTCTGGTTGACCGCCACAGCGCAGACGGCGAAGTCACAGCGACCGCGAATTTCGCCGAAACGAGTTCGCCCTCTTAAGAATTGAGGAGGGATGTGCGGCGAATGGAGCGAAAACCTCAGGATCAGCGGGATTTTCAGTTAGCTGTCAATAAATCTCAAGTTCCGCTGCGAATCGGGGACAAACTGCTTAGAACATTAGTTACGTTTGAGTGTCTAGCCGCGCTCGTGCCTATGGTTCCTTGCGGATGAGCGGGTCTGATTTCGGAGAGCGCGCTTGGCCCCCCACGCGATTGCG
>JASHRE010000893.1 GCA_030037515.1 Candidatus Sulfotelmatobacter sp. | reverse complement strand
ACCGTGGCGCGCTAGGATCTTTCCTGCCGTCCGACAGAGACAAATCAACGTTCTGCTTAGCTCCGCGCTGGAACGCGTTGCACCACAGAGATCAGCGTGATTTCCGGAGGACAATTAAAGCGAATTGGAACGCCGATCGTGCCGAGCCCGCGATTGGTATAAAGGGTGAGCGGGCCGACTTTGTACAGACCGGCAATGTACTTCCTCGCCAACGGAGGTTCATAAAATGGCGGCAAAAAGGGCAGGCGCACCTGGCCTCCATGCGAATGCCCGGAAATCTGCAGGTCGACGGGATGTCGCGCCACGTAGTCGGCGTAATCGGGCTCGTGAGCCAGTAGAATCGTCGGCTCGTCCTTCGGCACGTTCGCGAGGGCGGAGTCCAAGTCAGAGTCCTCTTCTAAAACGTCGTCGACGCCGCTCAGCCAGAAACGCGCATCTGCCAGCTCGATGGCAGTGGACTGGTTCGAGAGAACCTCAATTCCAGTCGAGCGCAAGATGCTGGTAATCAAGTTGGGATCGGTGCTGGCGTCGTGGTTGCCCATGACCGCCCAAAGGCCAAGTCGAGCCTTCATTTGCCGGAGCAGGCGCGCACAGGGCTCGGCCGCATAAGCGGCTCTGTGGCGACTTCCGCCAAACAACGGCATGGAGACGAAGTCCCCCGTCAGTGCTATCAGGTCCGGCTGCAGTGCGTTCACAATAGGAATGGCGGCGCGCAGCGGATGAACGGAGAAGACCGGATCGTAATGAAAATCGCTCAGCACGGCGATTTTGAAATTGTCGAGGGCATCGGGCCATCGCGGGAAAGCAAGCGTCAAACGGACCAACTCCGGCCGGTTGGGTTCCAGTAGAACGGAATCTCCGATCACCGCAGCAGCTCCCACAGTGGCGGTCAGGCCGAGAAACCGGCGACGATGCATGCCCTTCCGGTTGGCGCTTCGTTCTCCTGTAACGACTGGAGTCAATTGAGTTTAGACCTTCACCCTGGGGAGTTTTGCAGGCATGTTTTCAGCATATCGTGAAGCTGCGCGTTGGCGATACGCCAGAAGTCATTCAGAACTAGAACGTGAATTGCGCGGTCAAATCGACACGGCGATTGGCGGTTGTGCCGGGAGAGTAAGGGAATCCGGTAATGTTGTTAGACACGTTGAAAAATGGTGATCCGAGCGTGCCCCCGGGATTGGTCAGGTTCACGTTATTGAAGGCATTGCGGACGCTGATGCCAAACGTGAGGTTGTAGCGCTGTTCGGAATTCGATGACATCATCATCGGCCCTCCACCGAACAGTGGTCCGCGTGGACCTCCGCCTCCGCCACGACCTCCCCCACCTCCACCGCCGCCGGGGCCGTGATCTCCGCCTCCCGCACCCGGCGTTCTCTTCGTGCTCGCTCCAAAGCCGAAGGTCTTGGTGAGGCGGAAATTCATGACGAAGTGATTGGGCCCGGTCTCGGAGTCGATGGGCAGAGGCGTACCCGTGGCGGCAGTTGCGTCGAAGGTTCCAAGCGGGGTGCAGAAGATGGGCGACCCCGGGGAGTTCTGGGTGGTGGAACAGGTCGCCGTCGAAACCAGACTTGGGCGGTCGTTGTATTGCGAGTCGCCATTGAGATCGTAAGGCGAGTTGATACTGAACGGCGAACCGGAACTGACGATCATGAAGGGACTGAATCGAAACAGATACGGCAAACCCAAGCTGCCGCCCAGGAACAACCGGTGCCTGATGTCGAAAGAGGCTCGTCCCCAATCCTGGCTGATGTTGTAAGAGTTCGACGGGAACGTGGCAACGCCGGCAGTGTCGCTGTTGGCATAATTCAAGGTGTAATAGGTAAACAGCTGCAGACGCGAACTCACGCGAATATTGGAATTTACGATGAGCTGATTCTGCTTGAAATTCGCCCCCGAGACGTAGCGATATATATTTCCTGTCACCGGCGCGCAAGGCGGAAGATCGGTCGCCACTTGAATACTCGGATTCGCGCAGGGCGTCCCCGGATACGGAGCTCCGGCGTTGATGGTCAAAAATTGATCGAACCCACGCGAATTTAGATAAGTAACGGCAAGGGTCGCTGATTTTGTGACTTGCCGCTCCATGCTGATCGCGCTCTGCAAGGTGCCGGGAGCGTGTAAATGAGGACTGACCTGATACGTAGTGGACAGAAGACTGCTTGTGCTCGACGGCCCCACGCAGTCGGGAATGGAGCTAGTCAGCGGCTGGTCGAGTTGCGGATAACAAGTCGGATTCGTGATGACATACTCGGTCTGGGCGGTGCCGTTGAGGTGCGTGGCCTGCAGCATCTGTGTAATCTGGAAACGGTCGTAGAAGATTCCCGAACCACCGCGGATCACAACCTTGGGAGGACCGCTTCTTCCACCGACTCCCCAAGCAAATCCGAAGCGCGGAGCCCAGTCGGCGTGATCGTGAATATAATTTTGCGTCTCGAAACGAAGTCCCAAACTCAGGGTTAGATTCGGCCGGGCACGCCAGTCGTCCTGAAAATAAGGCTCGAAGTCATAGTAGTTGATGGCGGCATTTGGAATGCCGGAGGTGATCGACAACTGGGTCGGCGCGTTGGCCTGGAAAGAAGCAAAGCTCGGGAACACGAACGTCCCGTTGAAGCCCGAGGTGGTGAAATCCGTTGCCTGCGTGGCGCGAAAGCGGCCGCCGAACTTCATGGTGTGATTGCCGTGAATCAGGGAAGTGTAATTCTGCAGTTCGTAATTGTCCTGAACATCATCGAGAATTCCTTCGCTGTTCCCGCCACCCGTGAATTCTCCTAGAACCTCTGTTGCCGGATACGTGTTGAAGGGATTTTGCGCGTTGTAATCGCGGTTGTATTGAAAGCGGGTCTCGTTTACCAGCTTCGTTCCGAAAACTTGTGTGTCGCTGACCTGCACCGTATGTTCGGTACTGGTAGTCGAGATGCCCTGGGTAGCGAGATAAAACTGGGTGGCGAGATTGCCGTTTTCGGTGTCCCGATAATACTGATAGCGCAGTGTCAGCGTGTTATTCGGGCTAATGGCCCAGTCCAAACGGGGGCCGAGATTGGTACGCTGGCGCGGGTCGGGAATCGAACTGGCAAACGTCAAACCGGTGTCTGGATCGGTGGCGTTGATCGGTGACACCTGATCGATGTCGCGCCGATCGATGTTGAAAAAGAACGACGCGTTCTTGCGGATCGGACCGCCAATGCTTCCGTTGAATTGCGTGGTGTAATAGGGCGGTATGTCTCCGGCAAAGGGATTTTCTGAGTTGAACACCGAATCATTTCCATCGGCAAGAACTTGACCGTGAAGCTGATCGGTACCGGGTTTGGTAAAAATCTCGATTCGGCCGTATCCGAGCTTGTCATATTCAGAGGAAAATGGGTTCTGGTTTATGCGGATTTCGCGGATCGATGATTTCGGAGGAAGCTGCCCGGCGGTGAAGCCGTCAATGTACATCTGCCCGCCGTTGGGTCCGGCCGAGGGTCCGGCAAGAGCCTGCAGATCGGACTCTAGCTCGTCCGGATCATCGGGCAGCGACTCCAGTTCCTTGCCCGAGATGGTGATAGCTCCGGCATTGTTCTGTGGGGTTACGTCGACGGTCGGCGCGGTTTCGGAAACCGAAACTTTCTCCGTCTCGACGGCAATGTCCATGGCAACATTCAAACGCAGCGGCTGATCGGCGATCACGACATTATCGTTCTCATACGAAGTGAACCCCTGGGCGACGACGTTCAAGGTGTACTTCCCTGCCGGCAAGGACTTGAATTCGTACATCCCCTGGCCGTCGGTTTGAGCGGTCAGAGGCGATCCCGTGGCCGGTGTTAGGACGACCGTTGCGCCAGAAATAATTGCGCCAGAAGGGTCAGTGACTTGCCCCCGGAGCGCTCCCGTGGATGTCTGCGCCAATGAAACTCCAGCCAGTAACGACAGCAGAAAGACAAAGATGGACAGATA
>JASHRE010000892.1 GCA_030037515.1 Candidatus Sulfotelmatobacter sp. | reverse complement strand
CTCTTGAGTCCTCCGCTCCTCGCCCCCTTCCCGCTGCTTATCCCGGTGATCTCGTGCCCATGTCGAATATGCGCAAGCTGATCGCCAAGCACATGATCGAGTCGCGCCGCACCAGCGCTCACGTCCATTGCATGTACGAAGTGGACCTCACCCGCGTCGTAAATCTGCGCAACAAACTCAAATCCGGATTCGAGCAGCGCCACGGCGTTCGACTCACGTTTATGCCGTTTTTCGTCCGTGCCGCCATTATGGCGATTCAGCAATGGCCCATCGTAAACGCGAACATCGAAGGCGATAACATTCGCTACTATCGCAATGTCAACGTCGGCATCGCCGTCGCGCTCGACTGGGGGTTGATCGTCCCCGTCGTCAAGAATGCCGGCGACCTTAACTTCCTTGGACTGCAGCGCGGCATCACCGATCTCGGCGAGCGAGCCCGTACCAAGAAGCTGAAGCCCGAAGATGTCGAGGGATCAACCTTTACCGTCACCAACCCGGGCCAGTTCGGAGCTGTTTTCGGCCTGCCCATCATTAATCAGCCAAACTCCGCCATCATGGGTGTCGGCGGCATCATGAAGATGCCGCTGGTCGTGACTGATAAAGACGGTAACGACTCGATCGCCATCCGCTCCGTGGTGCACCTCACGCTCGGATACGATCACCGCCTCATCGACGGTGCCGTTGCTGACCAGTTCATGGCGCAGGTGAAGAAAAATCTCGAAACCTGGTCCGAAGAGATTGGATAATTGGGACCGTTAGCGGGCCGCCCTTGTCCACGTTTTTGTGGGGACGGGATGGGGGTTTTGACCCTCACAACGCCTCTGCTGCTTTGCTGGGGCGACGGCCGTCGGCACATTCGCTTTCGCCCAGGCCGACCTATTCATCCGGCTTTCATTGGGCGGGAACAGTGACTTTCGCATTTACAAACTGCGCGTGCTTCCATTCAAGAACTTCTTCACGCTCATTACGTACACTTCAGCAAAATCCGCCACCGGACGTTTTCCCTGAATGAGCTCCATCGCTTTTCCCAGATCCCATCCCATCGACCCGAGCAGCGCCAGCGCCATCATTGGCGCACGATGCACTCCCGCGGCGCAGTGAATGAACACTTTTCCTTCACCATCTTCGAGCGCATCCAACGCGAATTCCACTCCTCGCTGAAAAATCACTGCGGGCTTCGGTTCAAAATCGTCATCGGTCGGATTCCACAACACCGCAATCTCATGCACCGCAGCGAGCGGTGTATCGTCGAACTCGATCTGCATGTCGATGATGTGCGTGATCCCCGCTTCGGCGACCTTCGCCATATTCTCCGCGTTCCAGATCCCGCCTCCAATCGCAATCCGATCCGTCAGCCAGCTGATGTCCATTCCTCTCCTATCGCTTCGATTTCACCGCCGGCGCGATGCTTTTCCGAGATCTGTTTCCTTCCTGCACCTTCGTGTTCTTCGCGGCTGACTGCTCTTGCCTCGGTGCGCCTCTGTATCCTGTGGAGCAAAGAATCCATTCTATGTTACCGACACCGCTGCCCCAACTGGCGCCGCTACAGGTCCTTGCTTCTCACCATCTGCTCTGAATCACAACCTTCACCCGTCCTGTGAAGCGAGCGACGGCAACCACCGCTCCATTGATGGCGAAAACGCTTCCGCGGATCTCACCTTACTGCGAAACTCGCAAAACGCTCTTTCTTCATTCGAGTTGTCCAGACTGCTCGTCATCTGTCTCATTCCTGGAGCGAGTGACTCATGCTTCGCCGTGATTCTCCAGTTGTGAATTTTCTCAGCCAAGGTCGGCGCGAACTTCACGCCTGTGGAAGTTTTCTTGCCAGTGGTGCAGCCGCCTCGCCCGCGATCCCTTCGACGATTATCATCGAGTACACCCATGCATCTCCGCGCCGCACGAGCCTTTTCCATCCCTTCTCTCACTTAGCGCCATGCTATAGCCCGGTGCTAAACTTGAATCAATGAAGTTCAAGGTCCTGCAAGATAACCTTCGCAAAGTCCTTTGGGAGCGGATCGAACGCGGCGAACTCACCGGCCTTCGCCTCGCCCAGCAGACCGGATTCAAGCAGGCGCATATCTCCAACTTCCTCAACCGCAAGCGCGGACTCAGCCTGGAAGGCATGGACAAAGTTCTCGCCGTCCAGCATCTCTCGGTTTTGGACCTGCTCGATCCCGTCGAAGTCTCCAAACGTGCCACCATCGTTCCACCCAGCCCCGACGAATTCGAGAACGTTGTGCTCACCGACCTCACCGTCGCCGCCACCCAGCCTCTCATCGCCAGCATGAACGTGAAAGAGATGGTCAAGTTCCGGAAATCATTTCTGCGCCGGCTGCGCACCGAAACCGAAGGCGACCGCTCGGGCTGGCAGCGTTTCGTCTTTGTCCGGCTCGAAGCAGCCGAGGCCCTTCCCATGTCTCCCCGCCTCCAGCCTGGCGCGACCCTACTCATCGACCGCCATTACAACGCACTTTCGCCTTATCGCAAAGGCGAATTCAACATGTACGCTGTTCTGAAAAACGATACTGCGGTGGTTCGTTATGTCGAGGTGGTCCAAGATCATTTAATCTTGCGACCGCACAGCGAGTCGTCTCCGATCGAAGTGACTTCCATTGAACTGGGCAAACGTGCCTCCGATTCCATCGTCGGACGCATCTCCTACGTCGGATTCGAGACCTAGGCGCTTTCTGGCACATTTCAGCCTTGCCTGATTCCGCGCCGCAGTGTGTGATTTCCATCGCCATATCGCGTGAGCGAAACCACGCCTTATGAGCAGCCGGACTGCTCGGTTTCTCGAGCTGCTCGGTAAGATCGCTCCGAACTGGGCGCTGGCGTCGATTGGCGCTTGCTCATGTACGTTGCCGTACATACAGTGCCTTCAGTGTCACGTATAGCTTTCGCTTCTCGGAGTGAGTCGTGTCGAGTTCATCCAAACAGCCGCCACGCGCTTGGCGTGTCATCGCCGACGAGATGTCGCGCGCACCGCGCGGCGATCGCATTCTCGAATTGGCTGAGGAACTGGTGCGAGCGCTTGATGAACAGTCGCCTTCCACTCCACGCAAAGGCATGAATTCCATGGCGCCTGATATTGCGGGTCAGAGCCGAAATGGAACAAGGCAGAGTCCAGAGCAGCGGAAAACGGGGTCGTGAGCATTGAAATTCTCCCGTGCCGGCTGGCGCAGCTCAGTCCCGGAAGCACAGAATACGAGATTTCGCCCGTGTTTCAGATAGCGGGCCGCAGAGGCTGAGCGAATCCTGCGACTAGATTTTGAGGAACGGGAATACGCACCAGAACCTGCGTTCCCGACTCATCCGACTCAATTTTCAGATCGCCTCGAAACTGACGTAAACGCTCGCGCATGCCGCGAATTCCAACCCCGATCCCGGAGCCGCCCTCGCGAATCTTCCTGAGTTCTTCCTGCGACATGCCTTTCCCGTGATCCTGCACTTCAATGGTGACAGTGTCCGACTCGCGCACAATCCGGATCTCGGCGGTTACGCTTTC
Source organism: Candidatus Sulfotelmatobacter sp. (assembly GCA_030037515.1). Lineage (GTDB taxonomy): Bacteria > Acidobacteriota > Terriglobia > Terriglobales > Acidobacteriaceae > Sulfotelmatobacter. Next base: position 12,620 of record JASHRE010000892.1, on the reverse strand, counting down.
CGAGTGTCGATGAATGTTCGTCATCGATTCCTGCACCAGCCGGAACATCACCAGCTCCATATCGCGAGGCAGGCGGCCGAAGTCCTCCGGGATGTCGAGGTGAATTTGAATGCCGCTGCGCTGGCTCAACCCCTCGGTATACCAGCTCAGAGCAGACGACAAACCGGCTTCGTCGAGCAGCGGGGGATGCAGTAAGTATGAAGTTGTACGGATTTCCCGGTGCAACTGCTGTACCAGTTCCTCCGCCGCCGCCATTCTGACCTCCAGCTGGGGAGCAATTTTATGAATATCTTCGGCCAGGCTTCCCAACTCTAAGCCGAGCGCGGTGAGGATCTGGCCGGCGCTGTCGTGCAGCTCGCGGGCGATGCGGCGGCGTTCCTCATCCTGTACGCGCAATACGCGGCCGGAAAGTTCGCGCAGATCCTCTGCCGCCCGCAGCACCTGCTCGTTTCGCAGCTGAAGTTCCATGGTGCGTGCCTGCACTTCCCGATCGAGGTTTTCCGCCAGTTCGCGGTAACGCGCTTCGCTTTGCCGCGTTGCCTCTTCCGCCTGGCGCAGGCGCGTCGAATCGAAGTAATAGCAGATGACGCCCTTCTGCCCGTCGGGAAGCGTGATGCGATGCAATTCCCACTCGTACGACTCGGTTACCGCAACGTCGTGGCGCGTACTGGTAAAGCCGCGGGAGTAATACGGTTCGCCGGTTTCAAGCGTCTGACGAAACACTGCAATGATTTCCTGGGCGACCGGCTCCGACCAGAGAATCCCCATTGCTTCGGAAAAGTCGCGTCCGATTATGGGACGGACATTCCTGAACGCGCCATTTTGGGAGCGCACATTCATCTGTGCAATTCGAAAATTGGAGTCGACCACGTAAATGCCGAAAGGTGCGCGCTCCAGCAGATCGGAAAACGTCTTTTGGCCCCGCCGAAGCTGCGACTCCGGCAAAGCGTGTTCTGTTGACTTGCGCAAAGAGGAACCCATGAACTCCGAGAATCCGTGCCCAAAGTTTTCGAGGTGATCTACAGCGAATAGACTGACAAGTCATTCTGCATGCGACGGCACAGAATGGCACTACAGGCTTTACCCGAGCCGGGCTGTCTCGACCGAGGACCGCAAAAGAATCGGCGTCACGGAGCCTGACGGCGGTTGGTAGGCTCCCCCCGAGCTTATCCTATTTCGAAACCGTAAGCCTGTCTCCTCTGTAGGCGGCCGGTACTTGATGGCTGTCCGAAGACAGACTTCCAACTCCGAGAGACCCTTCACCGGAAGCCAGGGTCGACGACCCATAGACTTCCCGTCAATCGAAGAGGTTACTTTTCCTCTGGGTGTGGAATAACTCGAAGTGACGTTGCGGAACCGGCCGGATCGAGGGTGGCTTCGAGGTATTGCTGGAAAATGCACCAGGAGAATCAAGCCGCCTTCGACACGCGCCACAGAGCCTCGCTGACGGAATGAGCGGTTCACTGTTCTCTCCTGAAAGTGCAGTTGGCGGACCACCGCCTGCGACTGACCGTGAGGGGAAGAAGTTCAGCGCAAGATTGCCCGGCCAAGCATATCTGGGCGGCAGCGTTGGCGAACCCAAGCGGCGAGACATGATGCCGCGCTTTAGGAAACAAGCCAGCGAATTCTTGCTGTGGCCTTCCTTGGTGCGAAGGGTACGACGCTGCGCGAAGGAGATCCGCGTGTCCTCTGCTGCGTGTTTCCTTCTTGCCCTGGGCCGGTCATTGTCCTTAATGCCGCGATTGAAGCCGGCGTAGGTTGTGGACGCTTCGCACCGGTCCGCCACAGACGGATCATCGGCCAGCCCGATCCAATGAAAAGAAATGGAGACGAATAGAATCCCGGCGCGGGCCGCGGGAAGGTTACGCTGGCGACGGTGTGTCCGAGTATCGTGCCGATCGTGCGTCCCATGGCTTAGAGAGAATTGAATCACCGCCACGATCCAGGCCAGCAGTCGCATCCAGCGCGCGCCGTGGGCGGCAAATGGCGTTAGCGCGAAACAGAGCGTTGGCATGGGAAACCATCCCCAACGTTGCCGCAGCATGGTCACGGTTGGGTCGTAGACATTGAGGAATCCCGTTGCGGCCTCATCGACAATGTCTAACCGCGAAACCTACCGTCAGTGCCAGCCACGGGCGAGCGAAGCCGTGCATTGTGTCGATAGCCTTTCCCGTCCATAACGTACCGGTTTTCAACGCAATTGTTGCTCGATTGTCACCCTGAGGCGCGGCGTTTGCGCCGAAAAACCTGTGCAAAGTGCTCGAGTCGGCCGAACTGCATAGGTCTTTGCTTCAGGATGACAACGTTTGGGCGTGTGGCACTCGGAGAGAGTCAGGCCCGTTTCACTTCGCTCATCAGCGCCAGCAGATTGCCTTCGCTGTCGCGAAAGAAAGTCATCCACAGATCATGATCAGGCATGCGTGCAATCATGTGCGGATCGTCTTCAAATCTCACATTTTCCGCTTTTAGTTTGCCGTACGCCCCCTGAATGTCTGGAACCGAGAAATACAGAATCGAGGCGTCATGGTCGAACTCCGGTTTGGCCGGATGATCGAGCATCAGGCGGACACCGCCGCAATCGAAAAACGCCAGCCCCGGCGGAGCTTTGAACAGCAACTTCAGTCCGAGAACGTTTTCGTAGAATGCCGCGGCGCGCTCCACATCGTGCGCGCGAATCTGTATCTGCCCGAGCCGCGAGATGCCCACCCCTACCGTAACGCTACTCATCGTTATTGACCTCGTCCGGTGAAATTAGTTAGCATAGCTAACTATACTTCGATGACGAAGTCAAGCCTGAAACCGAGCCCTCGGGAAAAGCTAAGTCCAGAGGTCCTTGCGCTCGCCGATCACCTGCACTCCGCAACCATTCATCTGCTGCGCCGCTTGCGCAAGCAAGACGCCTGCAGCGGCGAGGGACCGGCCCGGCTTTCCGCCCTGTCGGTATTGGTGTTCGGAGGGCCGAAAACTCTCGGCGAACTCGCCGCCACCGAACAGGTGAAAGCCCCAACCATGAGCCGGATCGTGGCCGGCCTGGCACGCGGCCGTTTGATCGAAATTGCGCTTGACGCCGACGATGCCCGCCGCATGCAGATTCGGGCCAGCGCGAAAGGCGAGCGGCTATTGCAAGCGGCACGACAGAGGCGCATGGCCTCGCTGGCAGGACAGCTGCATCGATTGCCAATGAAAGAGTTCGCCAAACTGCAACAAGCGGCAGAAGTCTTGAGTCGGTTGCTCGTTGACTGGCGATGACACGGGCCAAATTTTCCGAGGCCAAATCGTTATTGCGCCCCGGCCGCTAATTCCGCAACTCGTAAATAGCTTCCAGCAAATTAACCGCTGGTCATGGCTGCTGGAGAGCTAGCGTGCGGTCTCGTTCCGGATTAATATCGTTTAATCTCACGGGCCGGGTCAGCCATCGTGATAAGTCGTTCGTGTGGGGACGAACGCGGATGCCGCACCACTTCGAATTTGATTCCGAACACAAGATTCTTCGACTCGTGCTGAAAGGCGATTTGGAAGGCGAGGAATTCTTGCGTCTCAACACCGAAATCCACGCACAAGCCGAGAGATTGCAGCCTCTCGCCGGCATCAGCGACGGCTTGGCGATTGAAAATTTCAATGTCACCAGCCCGACCCTGCGTTCCGTTGCTCTTCAGGGGTCTCCCTATCCTATAGGGATTCCGCGCTATCTCATCGCGCCCACTGACTATCTTTTCGGAATGGCCCGCATGTATGAGCTCGTCGGTAATCACTCCGAAGGCAAGCTGCAGGTGGTGCGCAGTCTGCAAGAAGCGCTGGCGGATCTGGGCGTGGCCAACGCGAAGTTCGAGAGGGTGAGCGAATGACCGCCCGTCACCACGGAGTCACGGAGGAATTGATTTTCTCCTTGTCTCTGGTGCCACCTGTGGTGAGCTGGTTGGGATGGGTCACACGGCTGCCACGATGCTCTCGACCTTTACCCGCTATCGCGCCGTAAAGCGCCGCCCTTCAGGGTTCTGGATATAAGGCGCTGTATTAGGAAGCGGCGGTAGCCCGAGATCCTGCTTGATGGAAGCTCTAGCACGCTCTCCGCTCCCGCCAGGAGGAGGCGTATGGCGTAAGCACGGCCGGAATTGATGTACAGATGTACATAAGAGGAACCAAGTCGTGGCCATTCTCAAAGCCCGGGAACCGGCTCGCATCCTCATCGCCATTGGCAAAAAGAAAGACAACCGCCGGCACTTGTAGCTTACGACCTCTCCAAATTACGGGCCAAGGATCTGGTCGAGAAGTTGCCCCACTCTCGTTCCTAGCGACTCACCGCGGAGGGGCACCAAATCTGCTTTAGTCTCCGCAGTGGGATGGAAGGCGACTTAAACCATGCGGCTAACGTCGGCATCGATGACATCGCCATCTATGGCCGAGGTCTGCGGTCGGCTTTCCTCTGTTATCATCGCCATAGCGGAGTCGTTTGCTTAATGATGGAAGACTTCGAAGACGAACAGATACCCCTAGTTTCTGGCAGAGGAGAAGGAATCATGGAAGACGGTCCGGCCATCGGCTCGGGCGCTGCCCGCCGTAATGAAGACATTGCCCTCGATCTGATGAAGTTCGTGGCTATGACCACTGGCTACGGACGAACCACCTCGTCAGGCGTGGGATTTCAAGGCGCTGGCTCCGCCGCCAAGCCGGAAGAGTATGCCGAGCGCCTGCTCGAACTCTATGGCCGCTGCCTGCACGCCGTGACCGGAAGGAAATAGATTGGACTGAGCTGAAACGAGGTGAGATGTGGCCGGTCGCCGCGAGGCGACGTTTCCGGATTTCATCATCGATATTCGGGATGGTCGCCACGCCGTTGGTCGATTATTCTTCTTCTTGGCCGTCTAGTGACGCAACCGCGGCTACCGACGCGAAATCACGATCGCGAACGCCGACTCAGAGCCATATCCCAGACTCCAGCTTGAACGGCTCCAGCATCCCGCGCGAGATGAAAATCGCGAACCACGCCAAGCCCAATGGATCGGGCGAAGTTTGGGCTCGACCGAGACCTTCGAAAATCGAATCAACCATTTCGCAAGCGGAGATAGCGCGCTTGGGCCTTTGGCCGACAAACTCGCGGAACAGCATTACCCAATCGAACTTCGGCCTGACAACGATGCCGTGATTCGATTGAGTGTCGAATGCCACTGTGCGGGCTCATGCACCGGAACTCTTCAAAGGCCCGTGTCTGAAACTGGTTCGCCGGTGCAACCGTTTTGGGGGGTGTCACAAAAACAGCGTCGATTTTCGTCCTACCCGCATCTAGGTCGAGGATGGAGCACAATCTACAGCACACTGTCGCGCTTCTCGCACGTACGCCCGCTGCGCTCAACGCGCTCCTGCGCGATCTGCCGGAACAATGGACGCTGCACAACGAGGGCGAAAAATCCTGGAGCGCATTCGACGTCGTTGGGCACCTGATCCATGGCGAGCGCACCGACTGGATACCACGCGTGTACAGAATTCTGGAGTCAGGCGAGAGCCGGGCGTTCGATCCGTTTGATCGCTGGGCGCAGGAACGCGCGAGCGAAGGCAAGACTCTCGCGCAATTGCTCGACGAATTCGCGAATCTGCGGGCGGCAAACCTCAATCAACTCCGTGGGCTCAACCTGCGGTCTGAGGACTTCACCAAGCACGGGCGGCATCCCGCTCTCGGAGCTGTGACTTTATCGGAACTGCTGGCAACCTGGGCGGCGCACGACCTGACGCATCTGCACCAGATCTCGCGGGTGATGGCCTATCAGTATCGCGAAATGGTGGGGCCGTGGAGGGCGTATTTAGGTGTGATGCAATGCGCAGGCCACAGCGCTTCGCCGGTCACGAGGGTGAAATAAAAACCGCGCTGCGAAAAGCGCGGTCATGGTTTTGGAATTTCACAAGCGGCAGCGTCGCCCGATTCCCGCCGGAAACCGGCGAAGCACTCGCAACCAACTTCCGCTCCAAGATCCGCGAATCAGCGGCGGCGTTTGCCCTTCTTCTTGGCTTTCTTTGCCGGCTTCTTGGCAGCTTTTTTCTTCGCCGGTTTTTTCTTGCCAGCTTTCTTTGCCGGTTTCTTTTTCGCAGCTTTCTTCTTGGTCGCTGCTTTCTTGGGCTTCGGTTTGGAGCCGCCTCCGCCGCTCGAAATGGTGGGTGCAGCCGGCTCGGGTGTCGAGGCTATCGGTTCCGTCTGAGGAACTTCCGATTCGCTTGTGCCGGGTTCTTCCTCCTCTTCTTCCTCCTCTTCGAAATCCTCTTCCAGCGACTCGCTATAGGCGCCGCTATCGCCGAACTCGTCTTCTTCGTCACGTCCGTAGAGCGTGGGATCGTAGAACGTCATTGCTCCTCCTGATTTCAGTCGCGGCTTGGGGCGAACAGCGCGCCCGGCTGCAAGGCACGAGATAGTAAAAGACCACCGAAACTTCTTTGCAGGAACGGCGCGTGATTATAGCACGACGTTCGATGCGTCCTGCAAGGACACTGGACACGTGGCGCAGGATGTCATTCTGTTATCACAGGCGGGCCGGAAAAGGGAAGGAGAAAACACAGTGGGAGAGAATCGCAGAACGTGCAAGCCCTACGTGGCTGCGTTTTGCGCGCAACCGCACCCATGTCCATCAAGCGCACTGGTGATAGATCCGGCCGCTATGCACGGAAGGCGGTGGAACCTACCTCGGCAGATCTGCGGCATGGCACGGAACGTGACTGAGGGAGGAAGCGATTTCTCCTCACGTGCCGCAGAAGTCAGCAGAGGGCAAAATTGGATCATGCCATCGGCAAGGCTGGTCTACACGGCTGGCTCGGGTACTTCGCCGGCTGTCAAATGCCCCTGGGTGCTGCGAGACCTTGAATCGTGGCCGCCGCCGCCGGCTCCATTCGGTGGTGTGGAAGCAATGGAAGCGCAATGGAAGCACGCACGGACTCGATTCCGCCAGCTTCGAAAACGGGGCGTCAGTAAAGACCACGCGGCAAAAAAACGCCGGGAGCCGGATAAGCTGAGAGCTTTACGTCCGGTTCTGTGAGCGGCTCGGGGTGCAATTCCCCGGGTCGACTCGGCGGAGAGTGGGCGACCACTCCCCTATGCCGATCGAGCTTAGTTCCCGAGCTGTCCGATGACTTCCGGCAGTACGGGAGTTCCTTCCACTCGGACCGCATCCAGCGCCGCCGGATTCAATCCCAGGGCTTTGACGATCGTCGGAGCGACTTGCCGGGTCGCGACTACGGCTGCGACCGTGGCCGGTTTGAAGCTCGGATTCGAAACCAGCAGAATGACGTTGGTATCGTCGTGCGCGAAACCGCCATGGTCGCCGATCATGGACGTGCTGTTCGAGTACGTAACCCCAACGTTTGGAGTAACGATAATGTCCGGCGAACGCGAGTCTTCGCCCGGTTCCAGTCCGCCGAGGTTATAGTCGAGCGCAACCGACGGTCCATAATAAATCTCGCCCATTCCAATCGCCGCTGCGTTGTTTTCGAGCACATCTACGGCTGTTTCTACGTTCACTCCCTTCTTTAGCCAAAGGACGGAAACGTCGTCCTCGGTTGCGCCGATTCCGGTGGGGTTGAGCGGCGACTCCGAGTAGGGAATCATGTTTCCTAGCAGGGTTGCAGGGGTGTAGGTGCCGTCGGCCACGTAGCGGGTGGGGTCGATCGGCGAGTCGCCGTGCTTGGCTGTGATGATCAAGAGTGTATTGCTGTAGATTCCGGCATCTTTGAGAGCGCCGACGATGACGCCGATGCAGGTGTCGACGTACTCGATTTCGTTCAACAATTCGGCGCTGGGGAGCGCGGCGGCGTTCTTGTATCCGCCGGAAGCGACGCCGGCTTCGTTCACCGATTCTCCAACGTACACAGATTGAAAGTTCATTCCGAAAACAGCCGGTACCTTGGCCGGGGCGCCGGAGTGAGTTTTGCCCGCGATCTGGTTGAGCAAGGCATAGACCTTAATGGCGTCATAGCATTGGATATTTTCGAAGCTGCTGTTCCATCCGCTCAGGCTGGCGGTATCGCGAATGGGATCGCAGGGGATGCCATCCAGAGTCTTTACCCCCGGAAGGGCGACCACGTTGGAGTCGACTTCCGGCGAGTAATAGTCGTCCAGGCCTTTGCCACCCGGCCCCCCCACAAAAGAGTAGGAAGGATGCTTATCGATCCATGCGGTATAGCCGCCGGCGGCATGGATAACCCCAAACAGGGTGTTGACCCGGATGAAGTTCCAGGGCCAGACTCCGGCGCAGCCGAGTTGCGGATCGCGTACCAGTTTCAGCGGGTCGAGGGAGGCGATCCCGCCTTCGGTCAGCGGAGCCCCGGGAGCGCCCCCGTTCAGCTTGGTATCGTCCAGATCGACGCCCTGATCGTTGTCGGTGGTGGTTCCAGTCGGTTCGGCGTAGGGCGTGCACGGACCCGCCGCCAGACCGGTACCGGTGGTTTTCGCTGGAGCATCGAGCGAGCGGTCATAAGCGACATCGTAGTACAGCCCGGTGGTTTTCGGTGTGCCGCCGGAAGCCAGTGCCGCCATGCCCGGAAATGAGTCAGAAGGTCGGGAGGACTCAGTGTTTACGTAATTAACGCCGGTCTCGCCGAGTGCTGCCAGGTTAGGGCAATATGGGTTCCCCCCGTCTACGCCCGCAATACCATGCGAGCAGTTGTAGAAGTCCACGGCGTGCATGCCGTCGATGCTGATGAGCAGAACGTGCTTGACGCCGCTAGGCTGGGATACGGCGGATTGTGCGAGGGCCGGCAACGCCGCCAATGCTGCAGCCGCCACGCCGACACAAAGATTTCGCGACAGACGCATAGACCACCTCCTGAGAGCGGGATTGGGTTAGCTCTCGACAGATAGCAAACCGGAGTGAACGCAGAGTTTCGGCAATGTTTCAAAGATGTGAAAAGACGATGACAAAAATTTCAGGTGGGAAATTTCAGTTGGAAGACAGACGAACAGGGCAGGAACGCCGGGGAGAGAATAACGGGAGCCGGCGAGGCCGCGGCTCCCATCGCCAGGACTTACTTCAGGCCCTTCACGAATTCCGCGACAGCTTTGGCGTCGTCGGCCGAAACTCCGGAGATGCCTTTTTTATGCGGCGCTTTCTTGGCTTCGTTACCCTTGCTGAGCAGAGCGACGATGTCGTCTGCGCCCAGGCTTGTCCCCTTCAGCGCGGGACCGACTCTGCCTTGTCCGTCGGGTCCGTGGCAGGCGGCGCACTTCGCTTTGTAGGTGTTGGCTCCGTCCGCGGCAAACGCGGGCACAGCCAGGGCGGCAGGAACGGTTACGATTAAAAACAGAACGAACAGGTGGGTGAGTTTCACGCGACCTCCTTTGGGGATGATGGTCTACGGATAAAGAGCAAACAACCGAAAATTCTATGGACCGGCGCCTGTGGAGTTATGTGACTTAGCTCACAAGAACCTGTGATCGGGTTCCAAAACGAAGACCTGCATGGTTCGGGTAGGCCCGGGCGCATCCGTCCGAGGTTGCGCGCGAAGCGCGCAATGCCATCGGCCGGCAGCCAGGGCTGGGACGATCGACGCTGCTGCACGCGTCGCCCCCTGCAAAAACACAAATTGATACTTAGCGAACGTTGTGATCTATCTTGCTAACTGCACGGTGAGGATCATCCCCGGCCTCAGCACCGCGATGTTGCGGTTCTCGCGCTTGAGGGCGGCGACGGTGGTGTTGTAGAGATTAGCGATGGAATAGAGTGTTTCGCCCGATTTCACGCGATGATGTACGACCGCGACTTTTTCTTCTTTTTCTGTCCGACTCTTCTCTATGCGGCGATCTGTTTTGGCTTCTTCCAGCCGTTCGACCTCCGCCGACTTACTCGCCGGTGGCTTGGCAGTGGCGGTTTCGGTCTTCGATCCCGTGGCATGCGAGCGCGACTTTGCACGCGTCGACGCGACCTCAAGATCATGCGCGCTCGGCGTGATCGGCAAGTGCAGGAGGAGGACGCGGCGTCCGCGGAGGCTATCGCCACGGATCGCGTTCCAGCGGCGCAGCATCTGCGGCGAGACGCCGAAATTCTCAGCAACGGTCTGCACTGTATCGCCGGCCCGAACTTTGTAGCGCGTGATGCGGCGGGCGTAGGTCGCAGCATCGGCGGCGTGGTGGTTCGGCGAAAGAGGAATGATCAGCTTCACATCCGCGGCGAGTCCGCTGCCGGTTTCAAGATTGTTCACTTCGAGAATCGATCGCGAAGGCACACGATATTCGCGCGAAAGCGAAGCGACCGTCTCACCCGAATGTACCGTGTGATACCGCCACCACAGCCGCATCTCCGGCGGAACGGCGGCGATCGAGGTCTCGTACTGATCTTTGGTTCCAACGGGCAGGTGCAATTCGAATTTGCCGTCGCGCGGCGTCGACAGGCGCAACAGGCTCGGATTCAGATCCTGCAATTCATCGGTGGTCGAGTTCACGCATTCCGCCACCAGCCGCAGGTCGACCGGATAGTTGATCGTGACCGTGTCGTAATCGCTGGGCTTCTCCATCACGACGTCATCAAACCCGTACTGGGACGGATTCTTGGCCATGATGGTCACGGCCAGAATGATGGGAACGTAGTTGCGGGTTTCCTTCGGCAGGACGTTGCGCTGGTACAGTTCCCAGAAATCCGCGTAGCCGGTGCGCTTCACCGCGGCCTGAACCGTGCCCGGGCCCGAGTTGTAGGCGGCCATCGCGAGATACCAGTCGCCGAACTGTCCGTACAAATCTTTCAAATGCCGGGCGGCCGCGCGCGTAGATTTCACAGGGTCCTGGCGATCATCGACCCACATGTCGTGGCTGAGGCCGTATCCGCGGGCGCGGCTGGCCATGAATTGCCAGATGCCGCGAGCCCCGGCGCGGGAAACTGCCAGTGGATGGAATCCAGACTCGGCTTGCGCCAGATAAATCAGATCCTGCGGGACGCCCTCTTCTTTGAGCGTCTCAATAATCATCTCGTGATAGCGGCCGGAGCGGGCCAGCGCCCGCTCGAAGACCCCGCGTCCCCGTCCCTGAAAATACGCTATGTAGCCGGCGACTTGGTCGGTCATCATGAGCGGCAGATCAGAGTGGGTGTTTTTGATTTCCGCTTCGGCCTTGGCTTTGGTGCGGGCGTCGGCGGTCGGTGCCAGTCCGTTGGTCTCATCAATCGGCGCCGGCTCGGACTTCTGCTGGGGCTCTTGGGCAGCGTCCTGATCGGCTGCAGCTTCTGTGTCCGAACCGCCGGGATAGAGCGCCTCTACGCCCTGGACCACGCGATCGAATTCTTTTTCCAGCCGGCTGTCGGTGCGGATGTCGAGGCTGCTTCCCAGCATCGCGTTCATTGCGTTGTCAAAATTCTGCTTCGCCTGCTCTTTGTTGCCCGCCTGGTAGTTGGCGAGTCCGGCCTGATATTCCTTCTCAACGCGAGCTATCAGATCAGCGACCGGATCGGAACCAGTGGATTGTGGCTGCGCGGTCTGAGACGCCTCAGAAACGGCGTTCGACGGCTGAGTCTGATCCGGCTGAGCTTGACCTGGTTGAGTACGGCCCGGAGGGGCTTGAGAAGTTGAGTCCTGCACCTGCTGCGGCGGTTTTGCCGGTTGCGACTGGGCTCCCGGTTTCAGCGCCGGTGCCGATCCGGGCGGCAGAACTGTCGCCGGCTTCTGCGCGGTCTGGCAGGCGCAAGCGGCTGCCAGAAAGCAAGATAGGGCAGCGCTCCGGAAATAGAAATTCGCCACTCGCATATTTAGAAGATACGCGCTTCGCCCTGGGGAACGACATCTCTCCAAACACAGATTAGAGTAAGTGAATTCTACCAAAAATGGTACGCGCGGAGCCGGTCAAGGTCAACCGCCGACAAGGCACAGTCTCGATTACTTTAGGCACCGGACCCGTGGGTTACCGCGATCCAACCGAAAAGTTCGCAACGGCGCTGAGATGCCGGAGAAATCGGGGCGGTTGGCGCCGGAAATCGTTTCACCGCCGGGGACGCCTAGGACGCAAACAGCGGAATCAGGACCCTTCGCGAGGGGGGGAATGCTTCAGCCGCCTGCACAAACTGAACGTATGGCCGCTGACGCATTCGGCCGCGGTCGCCGGCAGGCGCGGTTTTCGCAAGCTGGAGTGGTTGCGCGAAGCGCGCCTACACCCGCCAGTAGTCCGGGCGCCAGTTTACGATCGCTTGCTTGATCTGCTTGCGCGAGAGCTTCTCGTTCAGAGTTCGCTCGACCAGTCTGGGGACTTCCGCGTCCGAAGCGAAACGCAGTGCTATCAGCTGATCTTCGGTCAGTTCCGGAATGCGCGAGCGTAACGGCTCCGACAGTAGTTGATGGAGGCGCAGCCGTTCTTCCAGGCGAATGACGCGGTCCTGCACTTTGAGGGCGTAAAGACGTTCCTTCGCCACCGCGACGAGCAGAGCGACCGCGAGCAATACGATGAGCCCAGCGTGGAAATTGTCCCGGAAGTCGCTGTGGCCCACATGGGCGAGGAGGTGAATCACGGACAGAATGACCCCCAGAATAAAGACTGGGCCGAGGAAGAAATGAAACAGTGGATCGAAGCGTGTGTGGTTCGCCAAATCCTGCGGCGGATGGTCGGCCATGTGTGCTCCTCGAGCAGGGAAGGCTGCCAGTGTAGCAAAACTGCGCCACCTCGTCCCGCC
>JASHRE010000891.1 GCA_030037515.1 Candidatus Sulfotelmatobacter sp. | reverse complement strand
AAGGGCGCCCATCGCTTCATAACAGCTCTCCTTATATCAACTATGTCAATAAACATACTTATAATTGGAAGACGGGGAAGCTGGGATCCGGGGCATCGACTGAATTCCAGCGCCTGGGGCTCAGGCAAGCAGCTTTATTGGCAGCAGTCTGGTTTAGGATCTACAGCGCTGACCGTTTTGTTTGCAGGGAAGCGTTGTGTGGTCGAAGCGTGACATGTTCAGCCTTCCAAAGCGTGGACCAGGAATACGAACAGCACCACTATGTCTACAGACTTACTGGTAATTTGTCAATACCTTGCCGCATTAATTCTCTGTCAATTCTCTGTCACAATCGAATCTCTCGATACAAGCCGATGGGAGCGTCCGAACTTGGACCGTGTCCGCAGGCTCGATGGATTTAGGGCCCGGGAGATCGAACAGCGCGGGCGATAATCTGACGGACCGCGCCCACTCGGGGATCATCAGGCGCCTCTTGCACAAACAGCGCAAACTCGGCCGCACCCTCCTTGCTTCGGCCTAAACGCATGAGCAGGTTGCCCCTGACCAGGTGCACATCGGGAAAATCTTTGCGCACTCGATCCATTTCGGCGAGAGCAGCATCGAACCGCTGCTCCTGGTACAAGCTTTTGGCCAGTTCAAGGCGCGCTTCCCACGAATTGGAATTAAGACGAAGCGCCTCCCGGGCCGCAGACTGAGCATCTGGAAAACGATTGCCGGCATTGTAGGCCATCGCCAGAGCGACAAACGCCTCTACGTTGTAAGGATCAACCGATGCCGCACGCCTGGCATCTTGAACCGCATCCACGGGATGGTTCCGCGCCAGATCGACGAACGCCTTCATCGCGAAAGCTGACGAACAGTGGGGGTCCATCCCCAGCGCGCGATCGGTCTGTTTTGCCGCCTGCTCCAGGTTTCCTTCGCCGAGGGCCTTGTGGGCGGCTTCGAGATAGACCCAAACCTTGTTCGGGACCTTCAGTTCGGCGACTGAGACTGCGAACCGAGGATCGGGCTCGAGCGTCTTCGTGCCAGAGGTCTGGGCAGGGGAGGCCCCGGTCCACAACATCGCCATACAGGCGCAAACCACCCACCGCCCTATCAACCGAACCCAATTGAGTTGATTAGTTTTGTTGCTATGAAGTTGATTCTGATCGGGCCCCTCAGGCGTCAGGACCAAGCTACGAGAGTAGCTTAGGTCCATTCTGCAGCTCCAAATGAATGTCGCGTGCCAAGTTGTTGCCTCGGTGAGCCCGCTGGTTACTGGTTAAAGGAATGCGCCGAAAAACTCACCGCAATCAGCATAACCCGGAACCGACCTATTGGGATGTTTTTTCTCTGCCAGGGGGGAGCAGCTTCGGACCCCAGCCACCCCCGGGTGGTCAAGGGTTGTGAGAACCGGATTGCTGATTCCCCAGACCGGCAATCCGGAACTCATCCGGGACCTTCGCGAGTTCCCGATCTGCGGAGCGCGGTCGATGACATGGACTCGGGCTCGAACATCGCGTTAGGACTGGTGGCGTCTTGACCACCCCCGGCCCTGACTGCCACCGCGCTGCTGTTCTGTTCAATTGGCGAAGGAACCCCGCCTCAGTTCATCACTCAGAATGATGGCTTGTGCGATGTCTTTCAAGGATCGTTGCTTCTCTCGGCTCTGGCGTTGCAAAGCCGCCAGAGCCTCGTGCGCGCTCATTCCCAGCTCGCGTTCGAGGATGCCCTTGCCTCGCTCAACCAGCTTGTGCGTTTCCAACTCCAGCAGGAGTTCGGAGTTTTTGCGCTCCAACTCCGAGATCCCTAGATCCGCTCCCACCCAGTAGCCGACGCTGGCGAGAAGACGGTACTGCTGCCGGTTGTATGGCCGCGGCCGTCGATGGCGAAGAGTCATCGCACCCACCAGTCTGGAACGGGAGATGAAAGGCACGGCCACGAATGTTTCTCCCGGGTCGGTCGACCAGTCTTTAAAAACCCTGAAGGCGGCACCCGCGGCAGAATTGGCCGACCGGGCAACCGGCACTCGCTCAGTTCGAAGCGCCCCGGCGAATCCTTGATTTACCGCGATCGTGGTGGGCTGCAAGGATCCATCGCTTACATGCTTCCAGACCCAGGGAATAAGCTCATCACCTTGGCGAACGTAGGTGCAGCACTCGTCAGAACTCACCACAGCGGTTGCAAGTTTAACGGTGCTTGCCAAGCTTTCGTCCACCGTATCTCCGTTGCAGACGTGGTCCACAATCCTATGAAACAGGTTGAGGGTTTCATCCGGCATATTTCCAATCTCCTGGTCCGTGGTCATTTGATGGATGGTTTTGAATTGGTCGCAGCGGCTGGGGTTTCCGCCAGAAGCCGCACGACGCTGTCGGTGATTTCGGACTTCAGTTGCGAGTCGAATTCACCACTAGCCTGGCTGGTGAATCCCGTGTGAATCTCGTGAACCAGGTCGTCACGGCCGACAAAGAAGGTCGTGGGCCAGGCATTCAGGTTTTCTGCCTGCGGTATCTTTTCATTCAGTTGATTGGGTTCGCCAGCGATGAGGTAGACGTACTGGATGCCGTACCGCTCGATGAACGCTCTAACCCGGGAGAGTTCCTTCAACTGATCCACGGGCTCAAAATCGAGAGCCACTATCTCCAGTCCCTCTGCGTGGTATTTTTTGTACAACTCCTGAAGAAACGGGGCTTCATCGTGGCAGTTGGGGCACCAACTGCCGGTGACGTTGACCAGTACAACTTTGCCCTGGAAGCGGGCGTCGCCATCGGAAATCAGCTGTCCATTCAGATCGCGAAAGCTGAAATGCAGGGGTTCATTCGGGTTCCTCAGTCTGGTGTGCTGGGTGGGATCATCTGGCGGTGCCAGCCCCCTTGCACGGGCCAGCGCAGGACGAAGCGCAACGAGAGTCTGGCGGTCATGGGAACTGAGAACATCGATCTTGAGAGTGTCATCGGGGAGCGGCGTCGCTTCGACATAGAAGGGCCTCTCCCCGGTGAAGTGGCTCAGGGTAAACTTTCCGTCCCGGTACGTCCCCGAAAGAGTCCCCGTGTCTCCGTCGACGCGCAAGATGGTCGCGGAAACTTTCGTTCCTGCTTGTCGCACCACGAAGCGCCACGCCGACTCGCCCTTCGGGCTCTTTACTTGTATCTCCCACACACCATCGATGTGGGGAGCGTGCAATCGGTCTCCCACGTCGGAGGAATTCTCGTGTCGTCGGGCTGCAAAGGGATAGGAGTTGCCCGCTCCCAGGTGGTAAGAACCCATCAGAGCACCGTCTTTTAATGTGGCATCGAGTTCGGTCGCGTAGCTGGCGAACTTGAGGACCAGATTCCCCTCCTCAAATCTGCCGGCGGTCGACGGATTAACCCTTTGCTGGCCGTTAAAGAAATAGCTGCTGACCTCGGCGCCTTGCGCGGACAACTCGATCTGGAAGGGCACACCGACACCGTTGACCTCCACGGTTGCATCCCAGAGGCCGTCAACGGTTTGGGCAACAGAAGCAACAGAGATGAGCAAAAGCGCCATTGCCCGCAGCAGCGAGAGGCCGGCTCTCGATAGCAGACATTTGCGAAGCGGTAAGGTGTTCATTTTGAATTTTCCGTTTGCCAACTAGAAGGTTTGTGGTTCGAAGCAGAGGACAAACTCGGTTTGGATATCAACAGCGCGCCCGCGCGCGTGCTGGAACGAGGATGCAATAAGGACAGAAAAACATATTTACAGCATGTCTATCTGTATAGTAGACTATGGTTCAGGTTATTGGCAAGGCCTGCTGCAGAAAAAGGCCCCTTCCCCGGCTGGAAAATGAGTTTCACTTTCGAATTGCGATG
>JASHRE010000890.1 GCA_030037515.1 Candidatus Sulfotelmatobacter sp. | reverse complement strand
ACACCGACTCCTCGGCCCGGCCGCGTATGTTCGCAGTCGGCAGCGGTCGTTTACGTCAGGCAGGGGCGGGTATCGATTTGCCGAAGGCGCCCGGCTGAGGCAGCGGAATCTCAGTTACGCACCTTGCAGAATTCCGTGGCCCCGCTCGGCAGCCCTCCCGGGAGAGCACAACCAGCGATGCGGCCAATATAAATGTGAGGCCGATCTGACATTGTCACGCACCCGTAAGTCGTGGGTCATTTCATTGTAAAAGTCCCCAGACAAGACTTGCGTCCAACTCAAGCCAGCCTTAGGACAGAGAAACCCACAATCAGCAAAAGAAATCACTTGACATATTGTACTAGTTGTATAGTACACTAAGCCAATGGGACGCAATCAACGCCCAGTCGAATTTGCGCTCGACCTGCACAGCGGGGTGCCGGTCTACCGCCAGGTCATCGACCAGGTCCGCGCCGGCATGGCCTCAGGCTCGCTCACGGCCGGTGACCAGTTGCCCACCGTCCGCCAGCTCGCCGTTGATCTTGCCATCAATCCCAATACGGTCATGCGAGCATACCGGGAGCTCGAACTCACGGGCCTGCTCGAGACCCATCAGGGCACGGGAACATTCATCAGCAACAAGAAGCTTGATCGAAAGTCGGCGGAGCGCGACCGCCAGCTGAGCCAGATCGCTGGAGACTCCGCCGCTCGCGCCGGCGCTGCCGGTTTCACCCTCGAAGATTTAATCGAACGTTTGCGGGAACTTCTGCCGGCTTCCGCACAAAGGAGATAGTCGTCATGGCAAAGATCCGTGGATATGAGCCCAACAGCCTTGCGTTGCTCGTCTTCGCCGTCTGCGTAACCATAGGAGTGGCAGTTAGATTGACGATCCACCAACCCTGGCCGGCAATTTCCGGAGCCCTGGTTGGGATCTATTTTTTGTTCGCGATCAAGGTTGTGCGCCAGTGGGAAAAAGTCGCCGTGCTCCGCGTCGGTCGCTACGTCGGCCTGCGCGGCCCGGGACTGTGCCTGATCGTGCCGATCGTCGAGACCCTCAGTCCCTATGTCGATCAACGCGTGCGCGTGTCGAGCGTTTCGGCGGAATCCACACTGACGCGGGACACCGTCCCCGTCAACGTCGATGCCATTGTCTTCTGGATGGTCTGGAACGCCGAAAAATCCATCCTCGAGGTCGAAAATTTCATGGATGCCATCACGCTCAGCGCGCAGACTGCGCTCCGCGAATCGATCGGCCGCCACGAACTCGCGCAGATGGTCACCGAGCGTGAAACTCTCGGTCGTGAACTGCAGCGCATTCTCGATGAGAAGACGAATCCGTGGGGCATCACCGTGCAGTCGGTGGAAATCCGCGATGTGCGCATTCCACAGGCACTCGAAGATGCGATGTCGCGACAGGCGCAAGCGGAACGCGAGCGCCAAGCCCGCAATATTCTTGGCCAGGCGGAAACGGAAATTGCCGATAAGTTTGCAGCCGCGGCGGCGACTTATAAGAACGATCCCACCGCGCTGCATCTGCGTGCCATGAACATGCTGTATGAAGCCATTAAAGAGCGCGGATCCATGGTCATTGTTCCATCGTCCGCGGTCGAAACCATGGGGCTCGGCGGCAATCTCGCCACCGCCGCGCTCGGTGGAGTGAAACCCTAACCATCCCGTCCGAACAACTCGAAAGGAGCAGTCGTTATGAAGCACTCGACATTGGTGTGTGTGATGGCATTGACGTTGACTATCGCTGCTTCACCTAATGGGAATGGACAAACTCCCGCGCTGCGCGAGGGGGTAAGCGTACAACTCGCCGCCACCCGCAATGCCGTCGCGTTTCCCGCGGCCGATGATGCGGACGCTTGGATCATTACGGTTACAGCCGACGGTAGCCTCTACTTCGGAGTGAAGCCGGTCACTCCCCAACAACTGCAGGAAGAAATGCGAATTACGCCACATCGCCGCGATGCAAGGCTTTATATCAAAGCCGATGGCCGGTCGCCTTTCGTTGCTCTCAAGCAGGCCTTGCGCGCAGCGCATGAAGACCTCTTCGAGACGGTGGTCCTGCTCACGCAACAGCTGCAGAATTCGTCGCCCCCAGCGTTCGTCCCACCTCAGGGATTGGAAGTCGGCCTTGGGCTGCCTTCTGCCAATGCTACGGTTGTGCAGCTCGAAGACTCCAGCAGCGGCAGTGCTTTTTTGAAAGTGAACGATCAGCAGATTCCATGGTCGCAGCTGCAAGCTGCGATGTCGCAATCTTCGCTCGGACAAAGCCGGAAGATCGTCGTCATTGAAGCCGATGTCAACCTGTCCTGTGCGTCAGTTATCCGAGTCGTTGATCTCAGTCGCCTGATCGGTGCAAACGTCGCGATTTCACTGGCCGGCCTCTGAGAATCGCCCCCCTGCCGCGAAGGGAAGGTGGATGCTTTGGCGTGATCTGACCAGATTCCCAGCATCCCGGTCTGCCCGCTTCTGCCCGGTCAGATCGAGATGAATGCGGATTATCGAGATGAATGCGGATTCATGAGAATGCCTGTTTTCGCCGGCTTGAGCCTGGGCGAGGAAGGTTGGTGTATATGCGCAATCTCAATTGCGCAGGGAGTGGATGTCGACTGGGTCTTTGACAAACGCCCTTTCATCCGGTTAAATGGCGGTCAAGCAAACGTTTACCGCGCTCAGCCACGATTCGGGATTTGGAGCATGCTGCTTGAAACTTTAAGGAAGGAAGTACTCGACGGCAATCTGGAGTTGGTTCGTCGCGGCCTCGTTCTCTACACATTCGGCAATGTCAGCGGCATCGATCGCGAGAAAGGAATGGTCGCCATCAAACCGAGCGGTGTCCCATACGAAGAAATGACACCCGAGCAGATTGTTATTTCAGACCTTGACGGCAAGATCGTTGACGGGAAGCTTCGGCCCTCCTCCGATCTCCCCACCCACCTGGAGCTTTACAGAAATTTTCCCGGCATCGGCGGTGTCGCGCATACCCATTCCGAATACGCAACCGCGTGGGCGCAAGCGGAAAAGCCGATTCCATGCCTCGGCACGACGCACGCCGATTATTTTCACGGGCCCGTTCCGGTCACGGCCAGGCTCAGCCCGTCCGAGATTGAAGGCGATTACGAACTCGGAACCGGAACCGCGATCTGCCGAGTCTTCCAAAAGCTCGATCCCGAGACGATTCCAGCGGTGCTGGTCGCCGGCCACGCTCCATTCTGTTGGGGCAAGAATGCTGCGGAAGCAGCCCACAATGCGGTCATCCTCGAATACGTGGCGCGCATGGCGTGTCATGCACTGCTGATCAATGCCGAAGCCAAACCGCTGTCGCGAGAACTTCGCGACAAGCACTTTCTGCGCAAGCATGGAGGCAACGCCTACTACGGGCAGGTAAGAAGATGACGGAACCTGAAATTCTGAGTTCTCACGCTGGCGAGGCAAGCCTGTGGCGCCTCGGCGCGGAGGCCTAACGTTGGCTACGGTAGCGGGAGTTGACTTTGGAACCTTAAGCGTGCGGGTCTCGATTGTCGATAGCGAGCGTGGTCAGCTGGCGTCGGCTGTCGCAGAATATCCGCTGCATCGCAAACGCGCAGATCCCGATTTTGCCACGCAATCCCACGCAGATCATATGAGGGCTCTGGCGCAGGCCATGCGACAGGCCGTGCAGTCGGCCGGGATCCCGGGTGAAGATATTCGCTCCCTCGCGCTCGACACCACAGGGTCGAGCGTGATTCCAGTGGGCGAAGGTCTGATTCCCCTCGATGACTACTATTTGTGGTGTGACCACCGCGCCAAACAGGAAGCGGCGCAGATCACCGAACTGGCACGATTGGAAAAGTTGCAGGCGATTGAGTGGTGCGGCGGCGTTTATTCTTCCGAGTGGGGATTCGCCAAGCTGCTGCACTGGCTCCGACACAATCCGGACCAGCGCAGCAAGTTCGGCAGCGCGTTTGAACACTGCGACATGGTGGCGGCGACCCTGTGCGGCATCACCGATCGAAAGCGCGTGAAGCGCAGCATTTGCGCCATGGGTCACAAATGGATGTGGAATGCTTCCCTCGGCGGACTTCCGCCAGAGAGTTTTCTGGCCAAGGTCGATCCTCTGCTCGCGGGCGTGCGCGCGAAGTTGGACGGCGAGTACTCAACGTCTGACAAAATTGCCGGCACTCTGAGCTCCTGTTGGGCTGAGAAACTGGGCTTGCGCGCCGGAATTCCCATTCCGGTGGGCGCGTTCGATGCGCACTGGGATGCCATCGGCGCGGGCGCCAAACCGGGAGATGTCGTCAACGTCGTGGGCACTTCGACGTGCATCATCGCGTATGCGCCGAAAGCAGAATTGATTCCCGGCGTATGTGGCGTTGTCCCCGGCAGCGTGCACCCGCAGTTTACCGGCATTGAGGCTGGACTTTCGGCCACGGGCGACATTTTCAGCGCCATCGCTCGCCGGGCCAACACGAGCGTGGAAGAACTGAGTAAGGGCCTCGAAACCTACCGAGCCGGCCAGACCGGATTGTTGCGCATGACCTGGGATAACGGAGATCGCACCGTACTGGTCAATCCCAATCTCGGGGGGATGACGTTGGGTTGGAACCTGCAACACACCGCGCAAGATGAACTGTTCGCGGCGATCGAGGGAACCGCGTTCCATACCCGCATCATCCTTGACCGCATGAGCGAACATGGCGCTCCGACTAAGCGGGTGATCAACGGCGGCGGCATCCCGCAATCGAATCAGGTGCTCAACCAGATTTATGCCAACGTGCTGGGCCGCCCCGTGCTGGTGCCAAGCAGTAAAGTCACGGGTTTGGGATCGGCGATTTTCGCGTTTCTGGCGGCAGGAATATTTCCCACCCTCGAGGAGGCACAGCGACAGGTTTGCCCTTCGCATGCTGTGTATGAACCGCAGCCGGAGGCCCAAAAAACCTATTCAGACCTCTATGAACTGTATCGGAAACTTTACTTCGAGTTCGGAGCGCCATCGCCAGGATTCGGCGGCGTGTTGCCCAAACTGATCCAAGTCGCCCGCGGACAGCAAGCCTGATTCGCCCGATGAACTCACAGCGACCACTGCACAACCGCGTAGGAGTGGGCCGGCACCTCGAACTTCGTCGTCGATCCGCTGGAGGAGGGCTTGGTGAAAGCTTGAGGCGCAACGCTGTTCGGCGTCGCGAAACTGTTTGCGGCTTTCAAGTCGTGTCCGGTGAGCAGCCATGAGGCGACGACTTTCGATGGCGGCTTGTCCTCCCAAACCAACTCGACGGCGCGGTCGTTCGATAGATCGCGGTTGAGCAGGAACAGCGAGAGCTTCCCCGCCCCAAGGTCTACGGTTCCAGCCACGTCAACATACGGCGCCGGATCCATTCCGCGTACGTCGTACGTGGGACATTGCGCAAGCAGATTGAGTACGTCGCCGCGGGCAAATTGCAGTCCCCAGCTGTAGGGATAGTAAATCGTCTGCCGGAACAAGCCGTCGGAGTTTGTGGTAATTGGCGCGATCACATTGACCAGTTGCGCCAGGCACGCGATGTGGACGCGATCGGCGTTGCGAATCAAAGCATTCACCAGCCCGCCCACCAGCAGGGCGTCTTCCAAGTTGTAGACCTCTTCGAGCAGATGCGGCGCCTCGATTCGATGTCCATCCCCCGATGTCGCGCGATACCAGACGTTCCATTCGTCGAAGGAGAGCCAGAGCTTCTTAGCAGACCGCTTCTGCCCGCGAACCAGATCGCAGACTGCTACGGTTTCCGCGATCTGGCGCTCCATGCTGAGATTCATCGCCAGATATTTCGACGTGTCGCCTCCGGTGTCCCGTTGATTGTTTCCGAAGTAACGATGCAACGAGAGCCCGTCGACGTAGTCGTAGCACTGTTCGAGCACCTCACGATCCCAAACTAGATAAGTGGGCATGAAGGGTCCGCTCGACCCACAGGCGATGAGCTTCAGTGAAGGATCCACATAGCGCATCTGGCGCGCGGCATCCGTTGCTTTCAGGCCATATTCGGTCGCCGACATGTGTCCGATCTGCCATGGACCATCCATTTCATTGCCCAAACACCAGTGCTCGACCTTGTAAGGCTCTGCGAAGCCATGCTGGCGGCGGAGATCACTCCACTTTGTCCCTTTGTCGACGTTGCAATATTCGACCAATGCGGCGGCTTCCTCAGCAGTTCCGGTGCCGAGATTGAGTCCCATCAGCGGCGTGGTTCCGGCGGCTTTGCACCAGGCCATGAATTCGTCCGTGCCGAACTGATTCGAGTCGATCGTATTCCACGCTTTGTCGAGGACCCGTGGACGGTTTGTCTTCGGACCCACACCATCGAGCCAGTTGTAGCCGGAAACGAAGTTTCCCCCGGGATAACGAATGATGGGAACGCCCAGCTGGCGAATCTCTTCGAGCACGTCGCTTCGAAACCCGTTTGAGTCCGACAACTTCGATCCCGGATCATAAATGCCTTCGTAGATGGCGCGGCCCAAATGTTCGAGGAAGGAGCCGAAGATATTGCGCTCCAACGGCGCAATGGTTCGCCGGGTATCGATGTACACGCGGGCAGCGGAATTTTGGTCCGCGGAAGTTGTGGATTGCGCGAATAATCTGGTAGCCAGCGATCTTCCGGCCAGCCACTGGCTCGCTCCGCAGATTGCGCCAGTGGCAGAGGACTGCTTCAAGAAATGCCTGCGAGAAGTTTTTGGTTTTTTTGTGTTCAGGGCCATGACGGTTTTGAACGCTTCACAGCAGCAGCAGCGCGATTTATTGGGTAAACGCTTTCTGGAGACAGCAACTTATAGCCCCCGGCAAGAAATGCTGTCAAGCAGGTTCCGGGCTTTTCCGATTCCACTTGGATTCGACAGGCTCGCATCTGCGAACGATTCACTGCAGGTGGGAAAGCCATACGATTTTCAGGAGGTAAGAACCGGCGTCCATACTTGCATCGCTGTGGTCATCCGATTTGACCACGCGTAATAGGGAATGAACGTCAGTGGGACGGGCCGAGTCTTCCTCGGTCTTCCCTCATAAGGCGAATAGAGAAAACGCTCCGACTCGCCCGCCTCGGCCACGAATCCAGGATGATGCAGGACGACAATCCCTTCCAGCAGGTCGCTGCGGAACTCAGTTGTGAAATCGGTGTCCGGTTGACTGCGCAAAGGCAGCGCGACATCGTTCAGCGCCACACCGTCCGGCTGATCCAGTCCCTCCAGGCAGTACACCAAAGGCCCGCGTTGCACGGCGACCCGGCCGGTGTCATCTGCGACGCGCGGATTGGCCTGGAGTACTTGCGGGGTCATTTCCAGCTTCATTCGAACGATTTCCCCACCCGACCAGTTCCTGCGGATGGGGAGGTATCGGCCGGGAGTCACGCCAGCGATGTTTTCGCCGTTGAGTGCTACTTCCGCGTGGTCGCACCATCCCGGAATTCTCAGGTGCAGAGTAAATTCAGAAGGTCTAGCGGCGGAAATCGCGATTGCGATGCCGCCGTCCCAGGGATAATTTGTCGTCTGCACAATTTTCAAGCCAGTACCGTTCTCCAGATGCCAATCGAGTCGAGAATTGTCGTAGAGATGCACATAAATGCCATCCTCGCTCGCGCTATAGAAATATCCGGGAAGCGACGCGAAGGTGCGCTCAAGGTTCGGAGGGCAACAGGTCACGTCGTACCATGGGTTGCGGATTTTCTCGCCACTGGAAGGGTCAAAAGCCAGCGGATTCCGGTAACAATACATGGTTCCGTCCAGCGACATTCCCGAGTTGATGCCGTTGTATAGGGCACGCTCGATTACGTCTGTGAATTTTGCGTCTCCGGTCGCGGCCAGCATGCGCCAGTTCCACATCATGTTGCCGATGGCGGCACAGCTTTCACCATAGGCGCGGAAATTGGGCAGCTCGTAGGCGTCTCCAAAGGCCTCGCCCTCGGCTCGCGATCCGACTCCTCCGGTGACATACATCTTTCTCGACGTCATGTCATTCCACAGCAGGTTCAAAGTCTTCCAGTATGCGTCGTCGCCTGTCTCGAGGAAATAATCCGTCGCGCCGCAGCAGGCATACATGGCGCGAACCGCATGTCCCTGCATTTTGGTTCTGGCGGTGAAAGGCGTCCCGCTGAACATATAAATGGTCCGAGTTTCGGGGAGTTCAATCCGCTTGTCGCCCTCCAGAATGTAACCGGCGAGTTCGAGTTGCCGCTTGTTCCCCGTGATGCGATAGAGCTCGATCAATGCCAGCTCGATTTCCGGATGTCCCGAGACGATCGGCTTTTTCGGAGCAGGCCCGTAGTTGGGAAGTAGAAAGTCGTCAATGAAACGAATGCCGGCATCGAGCAGTTTGCGGTCGCCGGTTGCGCGGTAGTACGCGATCGCACCCTGCAACATGTGGCCCATGTTGTAAAGCTCGTGGCCCGTCGTTTGCGTCTGCGCAAGCATGCGCAACGATTTGCGGTCGTCCTGGTAATAGGTGTTGAGATAGCCGTTTGGCTCCTGCACGGCGATGACCTCATCGATGAGCTTCTCGGCTGTGGCGCGCAACCCTGGCCGGTCGCCGGACTGCAAAGCGAACCCAACCGCTTCGGTCCACTTGTAGACGTCGGAATCGGAAAACACAGGGCCGATCTGCTGCCCATCACTTTTTCCCGTCAGGCGTCGAAAATTGTTCATCCGTCCATTCGCCTCCAGCAGGTCGTGCATGCTGGGGATGCTCTTGGTTACGTTGATTTCGCGGCGCCGTCCCCAAAATCCGCTCTCGATGGTTACGGCGCGTACCGGAATGTCACGCAATTTGGCGTGCGGAGACTTAGCCAGATTTTCAATTCCCTGATCTTTCCAGCCGGGATCATCGAGCCGGGCCGGGTCTGCTGTTGTGCTCGCTGTCGCCGCCGAGGCAGAAGCCAGAAGGGGCTTTGCCGGGAACGAGGCGACCGCAGCCAGTCGAGCCGCCGAGCTCACGAATTGCCGGCGCGAGATTTTCGATTCAGCCATGAGTCTCTCCGCTTGGTGCAGTGTCGCTAAATTATAATCCCGAGTAAGCGTTTTCCCAGATGGAGGACAGAGAACCGCGGATGGTGTTCAGCGGCCCTTCCGCTTGCTTCATCGTTTTCGCAAAACATTTATTTTGTAATCCCAAGCTCCGAATCCGCTGTCGTCTATTTGCCTTATCAGCGTCGACCGTTCACGCAAGTAGCGCATATCCGCTTCGCCGTGCCTGAAAAGATCTCCAATGACAAAATAGCCTTTGGGCTTGAGCACGTCGAAGACTGCGTCGTAGGCTTTGAATCTCCTTTTCCCAATGTTGTGGAACACGAGATTTGACAGCGCGAGATCGTATTGCACACCGGATGGCATTGGCTTTGTCAAATCGTGCTTGAAGAACGAAGTTCTGGAGTCGATCCCCAAAAACTTCATATTCCTCTCTGCCCTAGCCATGGAAATCTCGGACACGCTGCTATGGCGGAACAGATCGACGCCGGTAATGCTGGCTTTCGGAAAACACCGCGCAGCAACACAGATCAGAAAACCCAACCCGCACCCAGCGTCTAGAATTTGGAGATTGGTCCAAGAACGATAAAGAGGCCGCAATAATTTGGAGAACGCCTTTTCAGCGTACTCCCTTATTTGTTCCGATTGTTCTGGTGTCGAATGGTGGTAGGTCCCAAAATGCACGCGCTTCTTTTGCACTTGATTCTTCATTCACAAATTGTATGTCCTCGGATACGGGTACGTGCCCCGCAGTTCTACTAATCAAAACGAAGGAGCGTCCGCCTTGCCGCCGTTTTCCGGGAGACCGTCAGTCCATCACCGGCCTGGCGGCTGCGCGGCATGCGTTTTTGGCACGCTCGGAGGTTCGATTTTCCCTCAGCCGCTGCGGCAGCCGCCGCGATCTCGTTCGCGCTCAAGTCGTCGCTCGATCATTCGATTTTCTCAGCTTCAGCTGGCACGCTCGTGCTTTGACTTCACCGC
Source organism: Candidatus Sulfotelmatobacter sp. (assembly GCA_030037515.1). GTDB lineage: Bacteria > Acidobacteriota > Terriglobia > Terriglobales > Acidobacteriaceae > Sulfotelmatobacter. The sequence goes on along the minus strand of JASHRE010000890.1, from coordinate 1,863 downwards.
TTTCGTCAAGATCGGGATGGCAGGCGGGAAGGCTATGTTTCTCTGACTCCGCGCCTAAACCCCCATTGGATGTCATCGGGTGTTGGGTTGGTAGAACGTCCGGCATCATCGATCCCGTCGGCTCTTGCTGCCAAGCACTCGAAATCGCGGCCGCTTACGCTACGGCGACATTGCCAACCGGCATATGGGACTTGACCGGACTGGCCGGCCCGCACCGACGACAGGAGTTGTTCGAACACCGCTAGAATGGGTGTGGTCCAATGAAAACTGTCCCGTTCTCGAGCTACACTGCCGTTTTCTTGGTTCTGTTCATTCCCACTCCGCTTGCTGCTTGGGGCCCGGAAGGCCACGAGATTGTGGCTAAGTTGGCTGCAATGCGGCTGAACCAGAAGGCAAAGTCCGGGATTCGATTGCTGATCGGAGACGCCAGCCTCGCCTCGATCTCCAACTGGGCCGACCAGATCCGGCACGATCGGGACGAGACCTACAACTGGCATTTCGTCGATATTCCGACGGAGGCATCCGGATTCTCTGACCAAAGAGATTGTTTCCTGCCGACCAACAGACACAAAGACGCCGCGGCGGATCACCACAACTGTGTTGTCGATCGAATCGAGATCTTCGAGCATGTTCTGGCGGATATCGACGCTCCCCGCGAGCAACGGGTTGAAGCCCTGAAGTTCGTGGTTCATTTCGTAGGCGATGTGCATCAACCGTTTCACGCGATCGGTGAAGCGGCAGGTGGAAACGGCATCGCGGTGGTTGAATTCGGCTCACCTGAATGCGGGCAACATCCGTGCAATTTGCACGGTGCTTGGGACAGCGGCCTGATCGAGCACACCGGAATGAGCACGGAACAGTACGTTGCCCATCTCGAAAAGGTCATTTCTGACGATCATCTAACCCCGGGTGGGACTCCGGAAGACTGGGCGAATGAGTCACACGAGTATGCACGCTCAGCCTGGCTTCCAGATGGCGGCCAAGTTGATGAAGCCTACTACAAAAGGGAGATCAAGGTGGTAGATGAGAGGCTGGCGCGGGCGGGAGTGCGCCTTGCAACCCTGCTCAATCAGGCGTTTTTAAGCGCCCCGAGCCGGAATTAGATTACGGCATTGTGCCGAAGGTCGATTGCTTTAATTCGAAATGATTCGGGAAAAGAAATACAGTAGGATCGCGGGCCTTTTTTACCATCCCTTGCCGCCCGGGGCCTGCACACGCACCCGATACTCAGCAACCGGCGGGCCGCCCGGGTTGTAGGCGCCCGCTGCGGAGGGGTGGACCGTCGCCGCCTGCCGGCCGTGGTCAGGGAGGCGATCGTAATCGTGGCGTTCACCACAACCGCGTTCGTCGGGTCGGTGACTGCTCCTGGAATGCTTCCTTGGCTGACCGCGGTTTGGGATGATGCCGGCAAGCTCAACAGCGAGCCCCACACCGCAACGATGAGACGGTTCCAAAACAGACTCGTGAAACTTGAGGCCGTGCAACGCAGATGGCGAGAGGACATGAAATAGTTCTCTCCCTGCTCCACCTCATTTGTAAATCAAATACTTTTCCCGGATCGTGTCGAATTTCTCCAGGCCGTCCTGCCAGTCCTCGGCAATGCGCCGCGGATCTTCACCTGCCGCCAAAGCGTCATAGACAGTCTGATTCGCCAACAGCTGCATGATCCGTTCGATCTTGAAATCGGCCGCATACAGTTTGTGCAGCGCCGCCGCAAGCTCGATTCCCAGCTCCGGCGCATCGAATCCATTGCGCTCCGTCAAAACGATGTTCACGCCCTGGCATTGCTGTCCGCTGTAGATGCTGCTGCTCGGGGTAAATGTCGTCGGAACGAAGCGCACTCCTGCGATCCCGCGCGTGTTT
>JASHRE010000889.1 GCA_030037515.1 Candidatus Sulfotelmatobacter sp. | reverse complement strand
AACCCTCGGGTTTGAAAGCAACTCAGTTTTTTGCGCTCAAGAGCATTTGCGAGGCAGGGGAAATTGCCCAGTGGAGATTTTCGCAGCAGAACGCGATTGCGGTCGAGACACTATCCCGGCGATTCGCAGCTCTTCGCAAAAAGGGGCTGATTACATCAAGAATAGGCGGCAATCACGGAGAACGCATTTACACTCTGACCGAGCAGGGCAAGAAGGCTTTGAATCGTGCGACGCCCTATTGGGAGCGGGCGCAGAAACGGCTTCGCCAGACTCTCGGAGACCCTGAACTGCTTGCCCTGTTGCGTATCTGCGACAGCGCCGTCGAAGCCGCTCAGAAAGCAGAACGGCTGCGTGCGGCCAACTCCGCATTGCCACACCAGATCGAGATCGATCCTGCCTCGGAACCCGGGCGGACTGCCTCGCTTCTGCCCTAGGCCGAGGTTGCTGAAGCTCCGGTCTTGCTTCTTCTAACTCTAACAATCCACGCGTTTTCCGACCACCTTGGGCGGATAGCCTGGTTTACACGCGCTCCAGCCGCGGCACGGTGCGCTCGTTTACGACATTTCCGGTGTTGAGTGTGGAGGCTGGCTCGAAGAGCATGACCCAGCACTCTTGTTCCGCTACAGGACGATGCTCGACTCCGCGTGGAACGACAATGAATTCTCCTTCATTGATCCATTCCTGGCGCGGACGCGAGTTTTCATCGCGATGCTCTTGGTCGCGATATTCCATGCGAAATCGGCCCTTCACGACCAGGAACAATTCATCTTCATGGTCGTGATGGTGCCAAATGAACGGACTGTCGAATTTCACCAGCTTGACCATCTGTCCGTTCAGCTCGGCGGCAATGTGGGGCTGGTAATACTCCGCAATCTTTGCAAACTTCTCGACGATGTTGATTTTGTGCACACTGGCCTCCCCGGCAGCCATGCTTTTGGCGCTTGACTTAGATCTGCTGGGGCGCAAGCGGTCGCAAGAAAGTTCACCAAGCGGATCATGAAAACCTTGCACATCGTCAACCGAGAATGCGGCCGAAGCCTCCCGGCTTTCCGGTCCGGTCTGGGGCCGGGAAATACTCTCATGGCGCGACGCCCTCTACACGGGCGGTTCCGCCTGACCTGACCCTGCACGTCCTAAGTCGCGTGCGGTCTCTGTTTTGCGCCAATGGAAAGGAGCCGAATGAACTCGCTAAGCGAGACGTGCACCTGAGCAGGTACGAAGGATTACGCTGAAATTGCGCTATGGTGCGGACCGGATTGCGTGCTTTGCCAACCAAGTCTCATGCAGCTGCTCAGTTGCTTCGGTGAGCAAAGAGTCTCACCCGCGCGGGCTGTCCTGGGTTGCTCTCCACGGCGGGGAACTCTGTTTCGATCAGATGGCCGGCGCATATGCTTCGCGACGGCCGATTACCACGGCGGAGATGCATCTCGCCGAGCGAGCAGGCCGCGCATTTCGTCAACCTCCCCCCGTTTGCTGGAATCCCGATCTCAACAAAAATTCTGTTGCCTCCTCTCATCCGCTTGTCGAGTTCGCAAAGCCGTTCGTCGGCAACATCAGGAGTGGGGGATTTGATGGATCAATTCTGAAACTCAACGGCATGGGTGAGCGTGTTCTTTCGGGCAGTGCTGACGCCATCGAGCTCAATGAGTTGACCGCTGGATTGGCGTGGTCCATCTCCAAGGAAAGCGAGTTCCCTGGAGATGGAACGAACGGCTGCGAATGATTGTCCCCGCCGGTTCATTCGCAACCGGGCCCGCCGGACTTTCGCCAGCGGCGAACCGAGATGCAGGTGCTTCTAAAGGCCCGGTCCTTGCTGATTCCCCTGGGGTTCGTGCAGCGTGACGCGCACGCCCCGCTGCTCGTTTAGCCGCAAGGTGGCGGGCCAATCCACCGCGTCGTTCGTGATGACTCCTGTCCCGCCCGACGCCAGCGCATAGGCAATGCGGTCGCTCTGGTATGCATAGCCGCTAACCGCGAGCAAGGTGCCGGATTTCAACACGAACACGGGCATGCCTGGGACCGTCACGATGCCATCCGGCAGAGTCGAATTGGCTGGAGTGAAGGTCGTATAGAAGGCATGAGGCCCGGTGGAAACCACTTGCGGCACCGCCATCGTGCTGCGCACCGGGACCTGCACGCTGTTGGGGGACTGAACTTCGCTGCGGGGGATGACACGATAGGACTGCTGCTGTGGAGGGGCGAAGGAATGCCATTCCGACCCGAACGTCTGCGCGAGCTGGGGAATGTCGACGTCGTCCATCAACCGCAGCGTCAGCACAGTCTCTCCTTTGAGTTTCGGACGCGGTCCTCGCGCCGGCAGCATGACAATTTTCCAGGGCCAAAGCGGAGGAAGCATCCACTCGACGGCATCCCGCTTTGCGTGTCCCTTGCCGCGAATCTTGCCTTCGCGGTCAACCTTGTACTTGCCCGCCGCAATGATCTTCGCGTCGATGGGCATGTCGCCGCTGGGCACTCCGATGCGGTCGAAGTGCAATTCCAGATATCCCTTGCCCACAAAGTGGCCCGGGTTCTTGGCGGACTCGAGGTGACCGACAAGATAGCTGCCGCGGGGAAAGGTTTCTTGCCCGAACTCCACCAGTCCGCGCAGATGGCACAGGATCGGATCTCCTACCGACGCGGTGTTCGTGGAAAAATTCGGTTCGTTCAAAGTACATTGCAAAAGAGTGCCTGCGGGCAACAGTGTATCGCGGGCAGCGGCGTTGACTGGGAGAGCAAAAACAGAGACAAGGAGGGGGCACAGACACCACTTCATACATCACCTCATCGCAGATTTTTAGACCGTGTATGAACTTGGGAGATCGGCTCGGCGAAAGTGGATGGCGCATCTCAACATGCCTGGAATTGCGGGTCAATCCGGAGATTCCGGCAGCCCGAATGGCCCTAGAGGGGACGCGGGCACCCAACGTGGTCACAGATTTTGCATTCGCGGACGCAGGTTAACCTAGGTTCGTCACGGGCGAAGCCGTGAAGCTGGCAAATCTGATGGCTGGCGGCGCGAGGCAACGACCGTGGAGTCGGCTGAGAAATTTAGGTGACCGCAGCTGCCATGCCGGGGCTCCCGCGTCGCTGCACCCCGCTCGGGACCGACGCACTGGTGGCTTCCGGGCAGAATCTTTCTTGCCAGCCGCATCCGCCTCTAAAGCGAAGAGTTTACATTCCCGACGAGGCTGAATTTACCAGCCCCGCATGCAGCGAAAGACGAACGCCGCGCTTCGCGTTGACGCGAGTCGTCGTCGGCCAGTCAATCTCGTCAGTGCTGATGACGCCACCGCCGCCCGAGACCAGCGTGTAGGTGAGTCGATTGTCCTGATAGCCGTAGCCCGTGACGGCCAGCACTGTTCCCGTGTTGAGCACGAAAACCGGCATCCCGGGCAGAGTAACAAGATTCGGCGAAACGTCGTCATAATTGGCCAGTGAGACCTGCGCTCCCGGGTTCACCGAACCACGAACGGCCAGCTGCGGACGCGCCTCGCTCGCCTGCAGGTCGTTGAACGACTCGTTCTGCGGATGGCCAAAGAAGTGCCAGCCGGGTCCGAACGTTTGCGCGAGTTGCGGGACCTCGACATCGTCCATCAGACGCAACTGCAGCACAGTTTCACCTTTCAGCTGCGGACGCGGCCCGCGCGCCGGCAGCATGATCACCTTCCAGGGCCAGAGCGGAGGGATCATCCATTCCACAACGTCTCGCGTGGCATGCCCCTTGCCGTCGATTTTGCCTTCCTTGTCGACCTTGTATCCGCGAGTGGCGATGACCTTGGCCTCGAGCGGCAGGTCGCCCGCCGGAACGCCGATACGATCAAACGTCAATTGCAAATATCCCTTGCCAAAGAAATGACCGGGATCTTTGGCGGCCTCGAGATGGCCGACCAGATAGCTTCCGCGCGGAAACGCCTGCTGGCCGAAGACTGTAATTCCGCGCAGGTGGCAGAGCACCGGATCGCCGACGGCGACCGTCTTCGACGACAAATTGGGTTCGTTGAGCGTGCACTGCAGAAGAGTGCCGGCGGGTACAACCACGTCGCGGGCGCTGGCTAGGATGGTGAAACCGAAAAGGCAGACGGGCAGGAAGTACCAGCGAGACCTCATACGTCACCTCAGTCGCACGCCCCTTCGGTGCGGTCGGACCCCAGGGCTGAGCCGCGACATTGTCCGCGCATCTAATCACAGGTTGAACCCGCCGTCAATCAGGAAGTTTCTTCAGGAAAGTGCAGCCGCCGGCGCGGCTTCTGCTGAGCGAAGCCGAACGAGTCCCGGCGTGATGCGGGCAATAATGGCGGACGTAAGCCCGAAGATCTTGACCGACCGAGACGGCCGGCCCCCGACGCTTCGCGACGCGGGCGTCCGCCCCTGCACAAGCAAAAGCCGCCAGTTTTTGACTGACGGCTTGGAAATCCTCCCGAGCTTTCCGCTCGTCTCGACAGCCAGGGGACGGCTGTCCCTACACCTGCATCAGTTCTCGTACAACAGCACCCCCTCCGCCTTTTCTGAATCCACGGGCCGGTAGAAGAGCTTGTTGTCTTCGAGGAAGACTTCGATGAAGGCCGGGCGCATGGTGATCGTGCCTTGGATGAGCGCCTCCGACAGCGGGTCTTCGATGTATTTCTGCAGTGCGCGACGCAGCGGACGCGCGCCGTAGTTGCGGTCGGTGAGCGTCTGGTTGAGGATCCACTTCTTGGCATCGTCGGCCACCGTCACCGTGATCGACTTCTGCGCCAGGTTTGTGTTGAGCTGCGTGACCATGAGCTCGAGAATCTGGATCAGGTCG
>JASHRE010000888.1 GCA_030037515.1 Candidatus Sulfotelmatobacter sp. | reverse complement strand
GGTGCGGCGCATGCTGGACATATACGCGGAGGTGGCCGAGGAGGTAATGGCCATGCCCGTGATCAAGGGTGTGAAAACCCAAGCGGAGAAGTTCGCCGGAGCGCTCGAAAGCTATTCCATCGAAGCCATGATGCAGAACGGGTTCGCTCTCCAGGCCGGAACCAGCCATGACCTCGGCCAAAATTTCGGCAAAGCGTTCGGCGTCCAGTTCCAGAACCGGGCAGGCCAGCTCGATTATGTGTGGCAGACCAGTTGGGGTGCCAGCACGCGCCTGATCGGCGGATTGATCATGACCCACTCCGATGATCAGGGCCTGGTGCTGCCACCGAAACTTGCGCCGGTTGAAGCCGTGATCATTCCCATCTATCGCAGGGACAGCGAAAGAGCGCCCATACTCGAAACTGCGCATCGTATCGCCAAGGACGTTGAGGCTAAAGTGGACGATCGCGAAGGCCAGACTCCCGGTGCCAAGTTCTTCCATTGGGAGCGCCGTGGTGTCCCGGTGGTGCTGGAAATCGGACCACGGGATCTTGCCTCCGGCAGCGTCGTACTGAAGTCAAGAGCCACCGGTGACAGGCAATCGGTAGCAATAACCGCGGTTGCCGAAAAACTGCAAGAGCTTCTGGGCGAAATGCAAAACAGCATGTTTCGTGCGGCGAAGAAACGCATGAAGGCGAACACGGTGCTGGCCAACTCGATCGCCGAAGTGGAGTCCATCCTCAGCGATGTCACGGCCGAGAAGGGCGGTGGCAAGTTCGTGATGGCGCACGTAAAAGATGATCCGCGCTGCGATCGGCGCGTGAAAGAGTTCAAGGCCACGATCCGCTGTATTCCCCTGGTGGACGAATACGACGGCCCCGGCAAGTGCATCATTACTGGCGAACCGGTGGACCGTCGCGCCCTAATCGCAAAAGCGTATTAGTCCTCAATCCACATGTGAAAGCTGGGCACAGTGGCCGAAACTGCCCACAAACCGGGAACCACCCGCACCTGGCGTTCGCGCGCGACCGCCCTGAATGGGCCGGGAATTGAGGAGGGGGTTCTCAGACTCCACGGGTTCGTCTACAGGAACACAACCTTCTCGCCCCGCAGCACCGAGTGCTTCAAGAATTTCTTGTCATCGTGATCGGGATTATCCACACGATAATGTGCGCCGCGGCTTTCTTCGCGTCCCAGCGCCGATCTTGCCACGGCCAGCGCTGCCAGAAGCAGGTTCGCCGCTTCCTGTGCGCGCCGCGTTCGCGGATTCTGCAGCTTCGGCGCCAGCTCCTCCAGTGTTTTGACGGCATGCTGCATTCCGCCCCGCATGCGCACAATCCCCACATCGCTCCACATTAGATTCTGGATCTGCGCGATCAACTCCTCGGCTCCATCATCAACCGGACCGTTCGCGTACGCCGCCCCCGGATGATGTTCGGTCTTGCTGCGAGCGCGTAATTCCCCCCGCATCGCGCCGCCGGCTCGTGCACCGTAAACCAAACTCTCCAGCAGGGAATTGCTCGGCAATCGATTCGCCCCGTGCACACCGCATGTTGCAACTTCACCCGCCGCGTAAAGCCCCGCAACATTTGTTTTCCCGTCCAAATCCGTGCGCACCCCGCCAATCGAGAAATGCGCGGCAGGCCGCACCGGGATCAAGTCCTCGGTCAGATCGATGTTGTGCCGCATGAACGTGGCATAAATGCGGGGAAAACGCTTCTGCACTTTTGCCGGATTCAAGTGTGTGAGATCAAGATAAACGAGGGGATCCTTTGCGCGGCTCACTTCCATTTCATGCACGATCGCCCGCGCCACCAGATCACGCGGCGCCCGCTCGCCCATCGGATGGTATTTCCCCATGAAGCGGTCGAGTTCGATATTCCGCAGCTGCGCGCCTTCCCGCCGCAGCGATTCCGACAACAGAAATCGCGGCGCTTTTCTCAGATACAGAACCGTGGGATGAAACTGCACAAACTCCATGTCGCTAAGTTCCGCTCCGGCGCGAAACGCCAGGGCCACGCCGTCGCCCGTCGCCGCCTCCAGATTGGTTGTGTTGCGATAGATCTGTCCCATCGCGCCCGTCGCGAGCAAAACCGCAGAACAACAGACCTCGTGCGGAACGCCTTTTGCATCGAGCACTGAGACTCCGGTTACGCGTGCGTTTTCCGTCTTTAAGCTGTTCGTGAACATGGAGTCTGCGACGTAGATATGTTTGATCGAATGCGCTTTCGCCCGCAGCACGCGAAGAATCTCTGTTCCTGTCGAATCCCCCTGCGCATGCAGAACTCGTCCGCGGCTATGGCCGCTCTCGGGCCCGAAAATCAGCTTGCTGCCATGCGCATGCGTTCCCCAGCCAATCAGTTCCTCGATTCTCTGCGCGCCTTCTTCAATAAGGATCTTGACGGCGGCAGGATTGCACAGACCATCGCCGGTTTCGATCGTGTCTTGCAGATGCAACGTGATTTCGTCTTCGTCGCTCAAGACGGCAGCGACTTCGGTTTGGCCAGCCTGGTCGTGCCAGAGCGCGCCCTTGGCCAGCACGAGCACCCGTCCCGCGGCGGCCAACTCGATGGCTGCGCGCAAGCCGGCTACACCCGCACCGATCACAACGAAGTCGGCCTCGGCTGGAAGACCCTTCATCGACCGGACATGGTACCACTTTGGCGCGCCAAGCAAGCATTTTGGCGCTTCAGCTATCATTAATGGCCATGCCGCCGGTCACCATCCATGTGCAACCGCGTCCCTATCAGGCCTGGATCGAAAATGGCCTGCTGACGCGTGCCGGTTCGGTCCTGGGCGATCTGTTGGCGGGTTCCACGCGCATCTTTGTCGTGACCGTGCCTCCGGTCCGCAAGCGCTGGGGATCGAAGCTGTTGTCTTCCTTGAAGGGCGCCGGCTTCGCAGTGCGGGTCGTGCCCATGGCCGATGGTGAGCCTTCGAAGCGATTGGCCACGATCGAAGGGCTCGCGGAAACATTGACCGGCCTGGGTGCCGACCGCAAAGCCACAATCGTCGCCTTCGGCGGCGGAGTCGTCGGCGATGTCGCCGGCCTGCTGGCTTCCGTCTACATGCGGGGCGTGGAATTTGTGCAGATTCCCACCACAGTGTTGGCGCAGGTCGATGCGTCCATCGGAGGCAAAACCGCCGTCAATCTTCTCGCCGGCAAGAATCTGATCGGGACTTTCTACCATCCCCGCGTGGTGCTGATCGATCCCGGCGTGCTCAAAACGCTTCCCGATCGGGAGTTCCGCGCCGGTCTCTATGAGGCATTGAAGTGCGGCATCATTGGCAATGTCGAGTTGTTTTTGCGCTTCGAGCAGAATCGCGCCCGCATTCTGAAGCGAGATGCCGCGGAGCTGGAATGGATCATTGCGCAATCGGTGAAATTGAAAGCCGAAGTGGTTTCAGCCGACGAACGGGAAGAAGGACTACGGCGCGTCCTTAATCTTGGCCACACCATCGGACACGCGCTCGAGGCCGAGACCGGCTACCGGCGCTTGCTGCACGGCGAAGCGGTTGCCTGGGGCACGATCGCCGCCAACAATATTGCACTCAGCGTGGGCCGCACCGACAGCGTGACCGCCGGCCGCATCAGCGACGCCGTGTTGAGTCTCGGCCGCTTGCCCGAAGTCAATGTGAGCCCGCGAAAAATTCTGGCTCGTCTGCAGTCCGACAAGAAAACGCAGAATGGCGTCGTGCACTTCATCCTTCCGCGAGAGATCGGCAAGGTCGAGGTTGCCGGCGACATTCCGGAATCCGCCGTCCTCGACGCCGTCGATCAGCTACGCCGCTTATCGCGCGGAGGGCGGGTTTGGGGAAAGTAGAGGAGAATATGCAGGAAACAGCGCAGCAGTACATTCAACGAATCCTCGGCCACGTCGAGGGTCAGGACCCGATCAAAGTGCAAAAAACAACCGCGGCCAAGCTGCACAAGCTGAGCCAGGGCCTAACGCCGAAGCAATTGCGCTGGCAGCCCGAGCTGGGCAAGTGGTCGATCGCCCAGATTCTTGCGCATCTGGCCGACGTTGAAATTGTTGCGAGTTGGCGTATGCGCTCGATCATCGGATCGGATGGAACCACCATTCAGCCCTTCGACCAGGATGTGTGGGCGTCTGTTTTTCAGTACAGCAAGCGCGATCCCAAGCGGTCGTTGGAAATCTTCCGCTTGTTGCGCGAAAACAATCTCGCGATGCTCAAAGCCTTGCCGCCCGAAGCTTGGGAAAGACATGGCATGCACTTGGAACGCGGCAAAGAAACCATCGCACACCTGGCCCGCATGTTCGCCGGACACGATACCAATCATGTATTGCAAGTGGAGCGCATCGTGGTCCAGCTGAGGAAAGCCGGCTCGAAAACAAAGACTAAGAAAACAAAGCGCAAGAAATAGCGCGTGCCCGAACACAACCAACCTGCCGTGGTCGGCGCCAAGCCCGAAGGCGCCTCAGATCAGGAAACGGCTGCGCGTGCTGTGCGCGACATGTTCACTTCCATCGCGCCGCGCTACGACCTGCTCAACCACGTGCTGTCGTTTAATGTCGACCGCCTGTGGTGGCGCCGCACGGCGCGAAGGTTTCGGCACATTTTGTCTCGTCCCGGCTCGCACGTTCTCGATCTCTGCTGCGGAACCGGAGACATGACGTTCGCTTTGCGCCGCGAGGCAGGGAGGTCCCCGGTCCAAATCGTCGGCGCAGATTTTTCTCACGCGATGTTGCAACGAGCCTCGGCGAAAGCAGCCGAACGAAGCGCTTCGCCTGCGCAGTGGATTGAAGCCGATGCGCTGAAACTGTCGTTTCCCGACGCGAGTTTCGACCTCGTAACTTCCGCCTTTGGATTTCGCAATCTCGCCAACTACGACGCGGGATTGCGCGAGATCCGCCGCGTGCTGCGCCGTGGAGCGGAGTGCGGCATCCTCGATTTCGGCGAACCCCGGGGCCCGATCGGCGCCATTTATGGTTGCTACTTCAAGAGAGTTTTGCCGCGGATCGGCTCATTGATCTCCGGCGTGCGCGGGCCTTACGCGTATCTTCCCGCATCGGTGGAGCGCTTTCCCGAACCCGAAGAAATGCTTTCCCGAATGAGGGCCGCCGGTTTCACCGAAGCAACCTGGACGCCCTACACTTTTGGTATTGCCGGACTCTATCGCGGGAAGAAGTGAACTCGTAGGCGAGGGTGCCCCGTCCTTTTCCCGCCTTCTTCACGGGGACACCAGCGTTCCCGGACTTTTGCCCGAGCGAAAGCCAAGCAACCGCGAGGGGAACAAATCGTCCGACAAGGCCCGCGCAAGAGGAAAACCGCCGCCGCTTCACGCGCTCGCACTCAGAGGCCGGAAGGAATCGGCGAACGCATCCGTCACGCTATAACGAATCACATGTTCATACTCCGGCCCCAGGAATCGCCGTAGCCGGTCGGTGTTCATGATGTACTGACCGGTCATATACGGAACGGCTTCCGGCGGAATCGCCGAGATTCCTTGCCGCCAGAGAAATTTCAGCACCTGCCGCATGCCCCACCGTCCGGGCACGCGGATCAGTTTCGCCTGCGCAATTTCGATGCAGCGCGCGAAAGTCAGCGGATCGCCTGCACCCGCGACATTTAAAACCGTCAGGCGCTGCGTTTCCGGCTCGCGTTGCAGAATGTGCCGAAGCAGCCGCGCCATGTCGTCGACATGAATGAATTGAATCTTGTTCTCCAGATATTGCCGCCCGCGCGGCACCATGCAGGGCAGCCGTTTGCCCGCCGCGCGCATGCGTTCCGCTCTTGCGCTCTTGCCGTTGGGAGTGCCTCGGAACGCGCCCATCAGGTAGTTTTCAACGCTGGCTCCCGCGAAAATATGCGGACGCAGGATGTAAACGCTGCATCCGCGCAGCGCGGCACAGCGCTGCTGCACCACCTGGTCGGATTCTTTTTTGTGAACCGCATAGGGCAGCGTATGCGCCTGGAGCGGAGAATCTTCGCTCACCGCCGAGGGCAAGTCAGGCCCATAGGCTGAAACGCTGCTGGGAAAAATGAACTGCTTTACGCCGTTTTCGTTCGTGCGATTCACCTCCGTGACCGCTTCCATTACGCGGGCCGTGCCGGCTACGTTGATCTGCCACATGCGCTCCACATCCAATACCCCGGTGCGCACGGGATCGATCACAAAGGCGAGATGCACCACGGCCTGGGGACACGTGTCACGCACCAATTCGTAAAACGCGCGGGTCGACGATTCCTCGCCCAGATCCAGCTTTTCAAATTGCAGTTCGCTGTCGCATTTGGGGGGGCACAGATCCACGCCGATAACCGCGTATCTGCCGAGGAGCGGCAACAGCCGCGAGCCCAAATTTCCCGCGATGCCGGTGACTACAACGACAGGCTTAGCCATCAGTTCTGTTTGTCATTCGGAGCACCGGCCGGAGTGTTCGCAGCCGGAGGCGTTTGCGGCTGACCGGCGGCTGGTCCGGATGGAGCTTGCGGTCTGGCCCCCGGTGCCATCCCGCGTCCCATCATCGGTCGCGGTCCCGGCATCATGCCCGGTGCACCCGGACCAAAATATGCCTCGTTGCTCACGACCTTGTATGATCCGTTGATCTTCTCCAGCAATTCCCGCGTACGGTCATTCTGCAGCTTGCTGTGAATCTCCTGCTTCACCTGGTCGAGCGGGAGCTGATCCTTCGCCTCGAGCTTGTAGATGTAATGCCCGCCTGCATCATTGATGACCTGAGAAACTTCGCCCACCTTTAGATCAAATACAGCAGAGTGTGCGGCCGGTAATCCCGTTCGCCGCAATTTCGGCAGAGTCACTGTCGGTGATGCGATTTTCATGCCTGCCGCATCAAAGGCTTCTTTCTGCAGTGTGGCGAAGTCCTCGCCCGCCGCAGCTCGAGTTCGAAGCTCCTCGGCCAATTTGTCCATCGCCTGCTCGCCTTCCTCCATCTTGGCCTTTTCCGCTTCCTGCTTTGCCTTTTGCTGGTCTGCGCTCAGCTTGTCGCCCTTTTCTTCATCTTTGACATCAGGCTGCTCCTGCCGATTGCGCGGAATGAATAAGCGCTGGACCGTGTACTGTTCGAAATCGTTGTTGTGTTCGGTGTAGTACTTTTCAACGTCGCCATCGGAAATATTGGCTGCATCGACTTGAATCTGTCGTTGCAGCAACTGCGCGAGAATCGACATTTTTGCGAACTTCAGCATTTCTGCATATTGCGCTGTATTTTCCAGACCTTTTTTCCTGGCCGCCTCTGCCATGGCTAAGTCGCGCGGTAAAACATTCGCCAGTTGCCGTTTCACCTGGGGATTGACGGTTTTGATCTGGGGATTGGGATTCGGCGCCAAAACCGCGGCCAGCTTTTCGAACTCCGCTTTCGTGATGACCGTCTTGCAATCGCCAGCGGCAGCTTTCGGATCCGCAGGTTTCGTGCTGGCCGGCTTCGCCGTCGCGGCTTTCGTCGCGGGCTTCGGCTGAGCGGAGCAAACTCCGTTAATGGTCAACACCGCGGCCGTTGGCTCGATCGAGGCCTCTGTCTCGGCGGGCATGGCCGGTGCGGCAGGCCGCGTCGCTGCCGTTGCAGTTGCGGGCGCCGGTGGAGATCCCCCGGGAGCCGCTTGTCCCCAAGCCAATGATCCCAACAGAACACACATCAAGCCACTGCTGCGCATAAAATCAGTTCCTCCAGGATTCTTCCACCGGTTCGGTGAAATTGTTGAGCAGAAAATCCTAGCACAATGCCGCTGTGCGCGAGGGTGCGCTGAAACCGGGCAGTTCCGTCCGCCAAAACTTTCAACTGAGGGTGCCCACCCGGCCTGGTTTTCCCAGGCTGGGGATTTTGACTTTCGCTTTCCGTAGGTTTCCGCCCGGCCCCTCCGGAGCATCTCTGAGACACCCTGGCCCGCCCGATTTTCTTGGCGCTTTTCGCAGGCTACAGCGATAATTTTCACATGGCGGGGAGCACCGCGATTTCGTCACCGGAAGCCATGCGGGCCGAGAAGCGCACCGCGGCTGGGAACTCAGTCGGCGCGGCGGTCGTCATCACAGCGTTGAAGATCGCCGTCGGCTTCAGCACCGGCAGCTTGGGCATTCTTTCCGAAGCGGCTCACTCGGGCCTCGATTTGATTGCCGCGCTCGTCACATTTTTCTCCGTCGGAGTCTCCGACAAGCCGGCCGATGCCGACCACCAATACGGTCATGGCAAGATCGAGAACTTTTCCGCTTTCGTCGAGACGGGCCTGCTGCTGCTCACTTGCGGCTGGATCATCTACGAAGCCGTCGCCCGCCTGTTTTTTCGACGCATCGAAGTCGAGCCCTCCGTTGCGGCATTCGCGGTCATGATTTTTTCCATGGCCGTGGATTGGTGGCGTTCGCGCGTGCTGGCCCGCATCGCCAGGAAATACGACAGCCAGGCGCTCGAAGCCGATGCCCTGCATTTTTCCACCGACATATGGTCGGGGGGCGTGGTTGTGCTTGGTCTGGCTCTGGTCGTCGCCGGACGGGTTTTTAAGCTCGAGTGGCTTGGCAACGCCGACCCGATTGCCGCGCTTTTCGTGGCCGGTGTCGTCATTTCCGTCAGTTGGCGTCTGGCCCGCCGCACCATCGACGCCTTGCTCGACGCCGCCCCTGCCGGTGTGCGCTCGCAGATTCAGGATGCCGTTTCTCGCGTCGATGGCGTGCTCGAAGTCGATCGCGTCCGCATTCGCCGTGCCGGTAATCGCTACTTCGCCGATCTCAATGTCGGTTTGGCGCGCACCGTGACTTTCCAGCGCTCCGGACAGTTAGCCGACGCCGTGTCTGAGACGGTGCATCGGATTCTTCCCGAGGCCGACGTCACCGTGCAGCCGCTCCCGCGCGCGCAGCATACGGAGAATATTTTCGATCGCATTCGCGCCGTCGCCGCGCGCAAAAACTTAAATGTTCACGACATCAGCGTGCAGGACCTCGCCGGTCACCTGCACGTCGAGCAGCATATTGAACTCGACGAGCGCATGACCCTCAGGCAGGCTCACGATCAGGTCACAGAACTCGAAGCCGATATGAGCCGCGACATCCCGGAGATTGCCGACATTCTCACCCACATCGAGAGCGAGCCGGCGACGATCGAGGCTTCCGAGGAGTTATCGCGTGATGCCGAACTGGAGCGCCGCCTGCGAGCCGAGGCTGCTCATTTTCCGGAAATTTTGGATGTCCACGACTTCGTCTTCAAGCGCGTCCGCGGCCGCCTTTTCGTATCTTGCCATTTAACGCTTTCCGACGAACTTTCCCTCGCACGTGTCCACGATCTGCAAACTGAGCTGGAAACGCGCTTCAAACAGGCCGCACCTGAGTTGTTTCGCGTTCTGATTCATCCCGAACCGAGAACGGACAACCGAAGATAAGCTCCCGCCGTCGTGCCCCTGTGGTGAGCCTCAACCCGCTAGCAGCGCCACTCCCGCCGCGACCAGCACCGCGGCCATCCAGCGTCGCCGATCCACTTTTTCGTGTAAGAAAATCTTCGCTGCAAACGCATTTCCGATGAAGGTCAGCGATGCCGCCGCGGGTCCCACTAGGCTGACATCGGCCCACGAGAGCGAAAACATCAGGCTGAAAAACGACAGAGCCAGAGCCAGCAGCCCGGCAAAAAAATTCGGATTGCCCAGCGTTCGCCGCACCACCGCCCACGTGCCCGATCGCCACCAGAGATCATTCACGTCTCCGACCTCTCGCATCGCGCGGGAAAGCAGAACGTCTCCGACCACCGAGGCCAGCGCCACTGCCAGGATCGACGCCCACGTATACGCGATCGAAATAGAATCCGGACTCATCATTCCCATCCGCCCGAAGCCGCCCGTCGATCCTTACAGTCTGGGCTCAAACTCTCAGCCCGCCGGTCCGGTCCCGATTCAGCAGAACCGCCTTCTTTCCTCGGCGTCGCTGCCGGGCCCGCCGCCACGAATCCCACTCCGCCCGAGATCAGCGCAATCCCAAGCCACCGCGACAGGCTCACATGCTCGTGCAACACAAATTTGGCGATCAGCGCCAGCAACACATATCCCAGCGAACTGGCGGGCAACACGTACGTCAGATCGGCCCACGAGAGTGCGTTCATGTAGGTCGCGAAGAATCCCACAAGCAAAACAATGCCGATTGCCACCGTCGGATTCAGCAACGCCGCGATCAGAGTGGAGAGATGATGCGGGGAAATGCGGCCGGTCTGCTTCATGCCCTGCGACAACATGGCGTCGCCGGTCGCGGCGAAGATCGCCACCCCGGCTAGCACAAGGTATTTACGGAAGTTCACTGGCTGCTCGAAAGGTTCGCAACCGAAGGAGTGGAACGCTGCCTCCGGGGTGAGCGCGGTCCCATGCGCTCAGGCTTTCGCCGGTGCCGCCGCGCGCGCCGTTTCACCATGCTTCTTGACCATCCGGTTGCGCGCCGCGCGAAGCTTCAGAAACGTCTTGGCTTCGATATAAAGCCGTTTCCGCTCCTCGCTATCGAACGCCGCTTTGCGCAGGATGCGGAAAACAGCTTTCGGTCGGAAATAATATTCGTCGTAGAAGCGATGCACGGCCGCCAAAATGTCATCCGCCGGAAGCCCCGGATATTGAATGTGCGCCAACTGATGCCCGCCCTCGTCGACCATTTTGCTCTCGGCGACCATAAATCCGTTTTTCACGGCATAGTCATAAAGCTCAGTTCCCGGATATGCATGCGCCACGGAAACCTGAATCGTTTCCACGTCGAGCTCTTTTGCGAATGCGATCGTGTTGTTGATGGTTTCGTGCGTCTCGCCGGGCAATCCCAGAATGAAGTCGCCGTGCACGACCAGCCCGAGCTTGTGGCAATCTTTGGTGAACTGCCTGGCACGCTCCACCGTGGCGCCTTTCTTGATATTCTTCAGAATCTGCGGATCGCCCGATTCGTAGCCCACGATCAGAAGCCGACAGCCGGCTTCCTTCATCGCCTTCAGCGTCTCGTAGTCCGTCGTCACACGGGAGGTGCACGACCAGGTCAGTCCCAGCGGCTTCAATTTTGCGCACAGCTCAATCGTCCGCGCCTTCTGAATGTTGAAGGTGTCGTCGTCGAAGAAAAATTCTTTCACATTCGGCCAATATTCCTTCGCTTTGCCCACCTCGCGCGCCACGTCATCTGTGGAACGCTTGCGCCAGGGATGTCCACTCAACGTCTGCGGCCACAAACAGAACGTACACTGCGCCGGGCAGCCGCGCGTCGTGTACAGCGAAACGTACGGATGAAGCAGGAAAGGCACGTTATATCGCGTCACATCCAGATCGCGCTTGTACACTTCGGTGACGTGCGGCAGCGCATCCAGATCTTGAATCTGCGGCGCGTCGGGATTATGCACGACCTTGCCGTCTTGCAAAAACGAAACGCCGGGAATCTCCTGGAGCGGTTTACCCTTCGCGTATTCGACCACCGCGTAATCGAATTCCTTGCGGCAGACGAAATCAATCGCCGGACAATCGCGCAGAGATTTTTCCGGCAATACGCTCACGTGCGGCCCGACGAACGCAATCTTGATCCTGGGATTCTCATCTTTAATGGCGCGCGCCAGGCGTATGTCGCCAGGGAAACCGGGCGTCGAGGTGAACAGCACTAAAAATTCGTAGTGCTTCGCGATCTGGATGGTTTCCTCGCCGGAAACGTGATGCGGCGGCGCATCCAGCAGGCGAGCCCCTTCCAGCATTCCGGTCGGATACGCCAGCCACACCGGATACCAGTAGCTTTCGATCTCGCGTGTGGCAGGCCAGCGCGAACCGGCTCCGCCGTCAAAATTCTCAAACGATGGGGGATTTAGAAACAGCGTCTTTAGGGGCATATTCGGTTAGATTCTGATTTTAACATTCACGGCACCGAGATTCCGGACGCACACCTGCTCACCCGGATTTCGGAACCTGGGCACACAACTCCTTGCTTGGCTAAGCGCTTGGTTCGAGGCTATTCGTAATCTTGG
>JASHRE010000887.1 GCA_030037515.1 Candidatus Sulfotelmatobacter sp. | reverse complement strand
GAGCGCGCATGAATGTGATCATGCAGGTTTGCTTTTTCGCGATCTCGAACGTCTTGCCGCGGGAAGAAGCGATTGAGGCGATTCGCGAATCGATCCGGCATACCTACGGGCGCAAGGGTGAAGAAGTCGTGCAGAAGAACATGCGTGCGGTCGATGAGACACTGGCGCATCTGTTCGAGGTGAAAGTTCCTGCAGGCGCGACCAGCAAGATCGAAATCCCGGGAGTGTTCCCGGGCGCGCCGAAGTTTGAGCGCGAAGTGCTGGGAGCGATCTACTCGGGCAAGGGCGACGAACTTCCCGTCAGCGCGTTTTCTTGCGACGGAACTTTTCCGACCGCGACCTCACGGTGGGAGAAGCGCAACCTGGCGCTCGAAATTCCGCAATGGGACGCGAAAATCTGCATCCAGTGCGGCAAGTGCACGATGGTTTGCCCGCATGCGGTGATCCGGATCAAGGTGTACGACCCGAAACAACTGGAAGGCGCGCCGGCGACATTCAAGTCGTGTGATGCACGCGACAAAGAATTTCACGGCATGAAGTACACGATCCAGGTCGCGCCGGAGGACTGCACCGGGTGCGGCGTCTGCGTGGATATCTGCCCGGTGAAGAACAAGAGCGAGGCGCGGCTGAAGGCGATCAACATGGTGCCCCAGCCGCCGCTGCGCGAGCCCGAGAGCAAGAATTGGGATTTCTTCCTGAAGATTCCTGATCTTGATCGCAGAAGGATCAAAGTTGGAGCCATCCGGCAGCAGCAAATTCAACAACCCCTGTTCGAATTTTCGGGAGCCTGCTCAGGGTGCGGGGAAACTCCATATGTGAAGCTGGTTTCCCAGCTTTTCGGCGATCGCGCGATCGTGGCGAACGCGACGGGATGCTCGTCGATTTACGGCGGCAACCTGCCAACGACTCCGTGGGCGAAGAACGCCGACGGACGCGGACCGGCATGGTCGAATTCGCTGTTTGAAGACAACGCCGAATTTGGATTGGGATTCCGCATCTCGATCGACAAGCAGACGGAATTTGCCCGTGAGTTGTTGCTCACCCTGGCGGACAAGGTCGGAGACGATCTCGTCCGCGCCATTGTTGAAGCACCGCAAAAAGACGAGGCCGACATTTTTGAGCAACGGCAGCGCGTGGACATTTTGAGAGAACGTCTGCAGAGGTTGGACTCGCCCAAAGCCAGGCAACTTCTCGCGCTCGCTGACATGCTGGTCAAGAAGTCAGTCTGGATCATCGGCGGCGACGGATGGGCGTATGACATCGGCTACGGCGGACTCGATCACGTGCTGGCGAGCGGACGGAATGTCAATATCCTCGTTCTCGATACCGAAGTTTATTCCAACACCGGCGGGCAGGCTTCGAAGTCTACTCCACGCGGGGCAGTGGCGAAATTTGCTGCCGGCGGTAAGCCGGGTCCCAAGAAAGACCTCGGCATGATGGCGATGACGTACGGCAACGTATACGTCGCGAGCGTGGCGATGGGCGCGAAGGACGAGCACACACTGAAGGCGTTCCTCGAAGCTGAGGCGTACGACGGGCCGAGCATCATCATTGCGTATTCATCGTGCATCGCGCATGGAGTCGATATGACCACGGCCATGAGCGATCAGAAAGTCGCGATCGAGTCCGGCCAGTGGCTGTTGTATCGCTATAACCCGGAGCGGGGGGCGGCGGGCGAGAATCCGCTGGTGCTCGATTCGCGGGCTCCATCGCGGAAGGTGCAGGAATATCTCTGTCAGCAGACGCGCTTCAAAGTGCTGACCAGGAGCAAGCCGGAAGAAGCAGAGCGGCTGTGGAAGCTGGCGCAACGGGACGTGGAGCGGCGGTACCGGATGTATGAGTATATGGCGGCGCGAAACGAGGCGCCGGCGGAAACGAAAGAACCGGCCGAGAAGACGGCGCCGGCGCGCTGAGCTGCGGTCCCACTTCTGGCAAAATCGCCCAGATGTCGGCCCCCCTGGTGGATGGGGGCGGGAAGTCGAAACTTCCAGCCTGTGGCAGAAGACGCGACGAGGATGGAGCACCCTCGAACGGAGGATGGGATGGTTGATCTGAGCACAAAATATCTGGGATTGCGGCTGCGGTCTCCGCTGGTGGTTTCAGCATCGCCACTGTCGCGGGACATCGAAAGCATCTGCCATATGGAGGAAGCGGGCGCGGCGGCGGTGGTTTTGTATTCGCTGTTTGAGGAACAACTGCGGCAGGAAGAACTCGATCTCGACTACCACCTTGCCGCCGGCACGGAGAGCTTCGCCGAGTCGCTCACGTACTTTCCGCAATTGAGCGAATTTCATACCGGACCGAACGGATATCTGGATCACATCCGCAAGGCGAAAACGGCGACGAGCATTCCGATCATCGCGAGCCTGAACGGATCGACGCTGGGGGGATGGACGAAATTTGCGGGCGAAATCGAACGCGCCGGAGCCGATGCGATCGAGTGCAATATCTACTTCGTTCCGACCGACCCCGCCATCTCGGCAGAAGCGATCGAAAACACCTACCTGGAGATTTTGCGCGCAGTGAAATCGACGGTGACGATACCGGTCGCGGTGAAGCTGAGCCCGTTTTTCAGCAACCTGGCGCGCGTGGCGCACCGATTGGATTCGGTGGGGGCGGACGGTCTGGTGCTGTTTAATCGCTTTTATCAGCCGGATGTGGATTTGGAAACGCTGGAGATTCGTCCGCACGTTTTGCTGAGCACGCCGCAAGCGCTGCGTCTTCCTCTGACATGGATTGGGATTCTGCATGGGCGGGTGAAGGCTGGTTTGGCGGCGACCGGCGGCGTGCATAAGGCGGAAGACGTA
>JASHRE010000886.1 GCA_030037515.1 Candidatus Sulfotelmatobacter sp. | reverse complement strand
GCGTCGATCCCATGCACGCGAAAAAAATGGCGGCCAAGATGCAGGCCGAAGCCGCCAACGGCGCCAGCCGGACACGGCCGATCTTACTTAGGATCGAAACCAAAGCCGGACACGGCGCCGGCAAGCCCGTCACCAAACAGATCGAAGAGTACACGGACGCGTATTCGTTTCTGTTCTGGCAACTGGGGGTGAAGGAGTAGTTTCACCACGCACTTGCAGTGCCCACGCACACACATCGATCATCAATCGTCGGCGCTGACGGTGGATTCGTCGGCGTTGGCGGGCGAGGACGCCCGGGGTACGTCGATCTCCTGGTCTTTGTACTGGAGCTGGTAGAGCTTGTAGTAAATGCCGCGGCGGGCAAGGAGTTCCTGGTGGGTGCCCATTTCGCGCAGCTGGCCCTTGTGCATCACGATGATCTTGTCGGCGCGTTGCACGGTCGAAAGGCGATGCGCGATGATTAGCGAAGTGCGGCCCTCGACCATGTGGTTGAGCGCATCGCGCACGCGGAATTCGGTTTCGCTGTCGACGCTAGAAGTGGCTTCGTCGAGAATCAGAATCTTCGGATCGTGCGCCAGCGCGCGGGCAAACGAGATGAGCTGCTTCTGGCCTGTGGAAAGCGTGGATCCGCGCTCGTGGACTTCTTCGTTGAACCCGTTGGGCAGGCCACGGACGAAATCGGACAAATTTACGTCTTCGGCGGCGCGCGCGATGTGCTCATCTTGAATGCGGCGCGTGCCTAGGCGAATGTTGCCGCCGATCGTGCCTGTGAACAAAAACGGATCCTGCAGGACGACGCCGAAGCGGCTACGCAGATCGGCGAGATCCATGTCCCGGACATCGATGCTGCCAATCCGAACTGCGCCTTTCTGCACATCGTAGAAACGCAGCAGCAGGGAAATGAGTGTGGTCTTGCCGGCTCCGGTGTGACCGACGATGGCGATGGTTTCTCCGGGTTCGATGGAGAAGGTGACATCACGTAGAATCCAGTCGGTGGTCGAAGGCGCAGCCGACTCTTCCGGTCGGCCTGGACGGGCAACAGCGCCCGTCCCCGCATGAGACGTCCGAGTTCCCACATCAGCGGCGGTTTCTTCCGGCACATCGTGGTACGAGAACCAGACGTGATCGAAGTCGATGCGGCCGGGTTCCTCCGCCTTCTTTATAACTGCGGGCGAGACAATCTCCACCGGAGTGTCGAGCAGCTTGAAGATGCGCTCGCTCGCGGCCATTGCGGATTGCAGGATGTTGTATTTCTCGCTGAAATCCATGATGGGGCGGAAGAATCGCTGCGCATATTGGGTGAAGGCGATAAGCACTCCGAGAGTAGCGAAATCCGTAACGCGATGAACCTCGAGATGCGGGCGGAAGGTGAACGCCAGACTCGTAACCTGAATGTGACGGATGATGTCGCGTCCGCCGAACCAGATCACGCTGGCAATGGCGATGGCCGAGAACAGATCAACCACGGGATAGTAGACGGCGTAGGCGAGAATTGCGTCTTTATACGCGTCCATGTGGATGCGGTTGATTTCCTCGAAGCGCCTATAAGCTTTGCCTTCGCGATTGAAAAGCTGCAGCACCATCATGCCGCTGACGTGTTCCTGCAGGTAGGCGTTGATGCGGGCGATGGCAACGCGAATGCGGCGATAGGAGTCGCGGACTTTGTCGCGGAAGATCTTGGTCGCGATCCCGATGAAGGGAAGCACGGCGAAGGTGATCAGGGCCAGCTTCCAGTTCATGCAGAGCATGATGGCGAGAATGCCCGCGAGCACGAAGACATCCTCGAAAATCGAAACGACTCCGGAAGTGAACATGTCGTTGAGCGCGTCGACGTCGGTGGTGACTCGGGTGACGAGGCGTCCGACGGGATTTCTATCGTAGAAGGCGAGGTGCATGCGCTGCAGATGGCGGAAGATCTGGCTGCGCAGGTCGAACATGACTTTCTGGCCGGTCCACTGCATGTAATAGGTCTGCAGGAACTCGAAAACGAAAGTCGTAGCAAGCAGGCCGAAGTAGATGCTTGAAATCTGCGCAATGCCAGTCATGGGACGTGGGCTGAGCCAGCTCCACAGGCCAGCGTCGGCGCCTTTGACCGGCGCGAGATAGCGGTCGATTGCAACCTTCACCATGTACGGTCCGAGCACGTCGGCAAAGGCTTTCAGTACGATCGAAACGAGCGCGACCGTCACCTGCCGTCGGTATGGGCGCAGGTATTTGAGCAGCCGCCGCATGAGTCGGCTGTCGTAGGCTTTACCGAGTATCTCCTCTTCCTGGGCCATGCGTTTTAGATGATCGCGGAGAGACCGGCGCCGCGAAAGGCTCTCTTCAGGGTACCTCAATTCGATGGTCGCCGGCAGGACGGGAAAGCTTTACGTGAAATAATGAAACGATGGCGTTGGGCATCTACATTTCGGTGCCGTTCTGTCGCACCAAGTGCAGCTACTGCAATTTTGCCTCGGATGTGTTTTCAGGGGCCGTGTTTGAGCGCTATGTGGAGCGGGTGTGCGCGGATGTTGCCGGAGCTTTTGGTTTGGCCGAAGCGATGGGTGGACGGGCCGAGCATGATGTGGATTCGATTTACCTTGGCGGGGGAACGCCGACGCTGTTGGAACCGGCGCAGTTGGAACGAATGTTCGCGGCCGTGCGGAGCGGGTTCTCGGTTCAGAGCAATGCGGAAATCACCGTTGAGTGCGCGCCGGGAACTTTGAATCCGGAAATGATTGAGACTTTGCTCCGCTGCGGCGCGAATCGCGTGAGTTTGGGGGTACAGTCGTTTGTCGATCGTGAGGCCGCGGCAGTCGGGAGATCGCACAAACGCACGATTGTGCTCGATGAGATTGCGCGGCTGCGGATGGCAGGGATTGGGAACATCAACATCGATCTGATCGCGGGATTGCCGCATCAGACTGCGGAAAGCTGGCGGGAATCGCTGCGCGAGATGATCGCGACGGGCGGACCGCATGTGAGTGTCTACATGCTGGAGATCGATGAAGATTCGCGGCTCGGACGAGAGTGGATCGCTGGGGGCAGGCGCTATCACGCGCATTTTGTCCCTGACGAGGACGCGACTGCCGATTTTTATCTGGCGGCATGCGAGGCATTGGAAGCGGCGGGAGTGATGCAGTATGAAATCTCAAACTTCGCCCGGGCCGGATTCGGATCGCGGCACAACTTGAAGTATTGGACGCGGCAGCCGTATCTCGGATTCGGCGTAGATGCGCATTCGATGCTGGTTTCTGCCAACGCCGGTGTGGAGGCGGTGCGGTTTGCCACAGCGGATTCGCTAGAGAGATATGTCGCGGGCGAGGCCGCGCAGCAAACGGTTGTGACTCGCGCGATGGCGCTAGAAGAACGACTCTTTCTGGGCTTGCGGCTGAACCGGGGAGTGGATCTGGGCGAGGTCGTTTCGGATTTTGGGAGTGATGTCATTTCAAACTTAACCGGCATCGTGGCCGAGCTGGTCGCAGATGG
>JASHRE010000885.1 GCA_030037515.1 Candidatus Sulfotelmatobacter sp. | reverse complement strand
AACGGCATAAAGTTCTCGACTCCGGATGGCTGCCCGGCATTGCCGGAGGTCACAAAGAAGATCGAAGCGCAAATTGCGGCGGCCGATCATTCCCAAAATTCCGGCGCACGCCTCACGACGGCTGAGATAAAGCCCGAATCGCTCGATCCCAAGCCGGCGTACTTGAAGCGACTCGCAGAAGTCATCGATCTTGATGTGATTCGCGAGGCTGGACTGCGGGTGGCGTTCGATCCGATGTGGAGTTCGGCTCGTGGATACTCCGACGAACTGCTGCGCAGCGCCAGCGTGCAGGTTGCGACCCTGCATGATTTTCGCGACGTGTTATTTGGCGGGCACGCGCCCGAGCCGGACGATCATCGGCTCGAAGATTTACGAAAGAAGATGCGGGAAACGGGCGCGCGGATTGGGATTGCGACCGATGGTGATGCAGACCGCTTCGGCATTGTCGACGCAGATGGGACTTTTGTAGAGCCCAACTACATCATCGCACTTCTCTTCGATTATCTGGTCGAAAGCCGAGGATGGAAAAATGGTGTGGCGAAATCGGTCGTCACCACGAATCTGATCAACGCGCTGGCCGCGCATCATGGCGTGCAGCTGTATGAGACTCCGGTGGGATTCCAATATATCGGCGAATTGATCCTGCAGGACAAAATCGTGATCGGCGGAGAACAGAGCGCGGGCTTGTCGATTCGGTATCACGTTCCGGAAAAAGACGGTGTGCTTGCCGGCTTGTTGTGCTGCGAGGCGGTTGCGCGAAGGGGCAAATCGCTCCGCGAACAGTTGCAGGCAATCAGTGACAAAGTTGGTTCGTTCTATCCGAGACAGGAGAACTTCCGATTGACGCCGGAGGTCAAGCAGAAGTTCACTGAAAAGTTAGGGCAGGATCCGAAGGAATTTTGTGGGCGTGAGGTGAGCCAGGCCGTCCGGACGGATGGGCTGAAACTTGTCTTCAGCGACGGTTCCTGGGTTTGTTATCGGCTTTCGGGGACGGAATCGGTGGTGCGAGTGTACTCGGAAGCGCGCAGCGAACGAGGACTGGAGAAATTGAGCACGGCGGCGAAACATTGGATTCTTGAGTAGTTGGACAGTTTGAGAATGGAAGCCAAACCTGTGCTGTTGCGTCGCAGAAACCTGCGAGTCGTCGCCGACCCCATCGCGCCCGAGACGGGCGCGCTGGGGACCACGGTTCGGCCGGATTCGTTTGGACCCTTCGCTGCGCAACACCGGCTGGCTCAGGACGACAAAAAAACTGGCACACTACCGATTTTTGAATGACCTTGAAACCGATGGGCCGAATTCGCAGACTTCCCACGCCGGAAGACGGCTTGCGGGCAATGGCAGAACGCGCGCCGCAGGCCGAAGCCTTCGCGGAATCGTGGCTGCTGCGCGTTCGTCCTTTTCTGGTGATGGTGTATGGACTGCGCCGGCGAATTGCGACGGTGGCCGTGCTGGTCATGGCCGTGTCGCTTTTCGTGCACGTGATGTTCGGCGCCAACGGAATGATTGTTTACAAGAACAAGCGCGCCGAGTATGAATCGCTGCGAAAGCAGATTCAGCAGGTCGAGCGGCAGAATGACGGCTACACCCAGCAGATTCAGGGGTTCAAGAGCGACCAGGGAGCGATCGAGAAAGAAGCGCGCGAGCAACTCGGATACGCGAAGCCGGGAGAGTATGTGTATGTACCCGCGGAACAGCCCAAGCCCACCACGCCGGAAGTGAATCGCTCGACGAAAAGATAAAGCGTCGACCGTTTTTCGCGACTCGAATTGTCATTAACACACGTCGCAGGAAATGACAACCGCTCAGTTTCGCTGTGGTATAGTTCTGCCTGCCTCATTCAACTCACACGGCGATTCAATTTGAATCTCGACACTGTGGGGTTTTGCGGTGTGGGGCCGCAATCTGAACTTCGAAAAGGAGAAAAACCGGCCATGAGGAAAATTCTGCTGATCTCGTTTGCTGTGCTGTTTGTGCTGGCTCTTTCCGCGATGGCGTTCGATGACATGGGAAAGAGCGAAACCGTTAAAGGATGGGTCACCGACGCGAAGTGCGGAACCAAGGGCGCCAACGCCAAGGCGGAAGCGTGCACGAAAAAGTGCCTGGATGCCGGCGAGAAGATGGTCGTGGTGACCGATAAAGACCAAAAGGTCTTGACCGTGGACAATCCCGATGCGCTCAAGGGGCACGAGGGACACCATGTCGCCGTGACGGGAACAGTGAGCGGCGATTCCATTCACGTGGATAAAGCGAGCATGCTTTAGGTTGTCGGGTGTCGGGAAGGAAGAGGGCGGGGCTCAGAAGCCGCCCGTTTTCTTTGTCACTCCGCGTTGCCTTTCGGCCCAACATTTCGCGGACAGGAGTGTCCGCGCCACACGAATCACCTGACCACGCCTTCAAGGGGAGAACTCGCTGTCGCGTAGAGCTTCTTCGGCATGCGGCCGGCAAGATACGCCTGACGTCCCGCGATGACGGCGTGCTTCATAGCTTCTGCCATGAGCACGGGATCCTGGGCAGCCGCGATGCCCGTGTTCATCAGCACGGCGTCGGCGCCAAGTTCCATCGCGATCGCCGCGTCGGAAGCCGTACCCACTCCGGCATCGACGATCAGCGAGACACCGGTGATCATCTCCCGCAGAATGCGGATGTGCGCCTCGTTCTGAATCCCCATGCCGCTGCCGATCGGAGCGCCCAGCGGCATCACTGCTGCTGCGCCGGCATCGACCAGGCGCTTGGCGAAAACGACGTCATCCGATGTGTACGGCAGAACGGTGAAGCCTTCCCTGACGAGCGTTCGCGTGGCTTCGAGCGTGGCCTGCACATCCGGATAAAGGGTTGCCTGATCGCCGATAACTTCGAGCTTGACCCAGTCCGACAATCCAACTTCGCGCCCGAGGCGAGCCGCGCGAATGGCCTCGTCTGCTGTGCGGCAGGCGGCTGTATTGGGAAGCAGAAAGTATTTCTTGGGATCGATGTAGTCGAGTAGCGATTCCTTGCTGCGGTCGAGATTGACCCGCCGCACCGCGAC
>JASHRE010000884.1 GCA_030037515.1 Candidatus Sulfotelmatobacter sp. | reverse complement strand
ACATCTTTCGTCATGAGCAGGCAGACGGAATACACACGCTTTTTGTGGAGTTCGAACAAGCTGGCAAAAGCTTGCTCATCCCCATTCTGTGCGCGCCGAACCAAGTTGTGTTCCGCACTGTGATTCTTCGCCTCCTTTTGAGCCGGAATCAAGTTCGCAGCGGTTGAGGAAATTACGCAGGTCGCCATGGTATCTCCTTCGAATACTTGTTTTCGTCTCGGCCTTTAACTCTCAAAAAACCGGTGCAAGAGCGTCCAGCCTGCGTAGAGAGTAGAAAAAGAACGGCGACGGCTCTATCGGGCTCTGGCTGTAATTTGCGGTTGCGGCTTGCTGTACGTAAGCCCGAGAAAAACTTAGAGTTGCAGGAAATGTTTTGCACAAGGTGACGAAGAAAACACAGTGAAATGCGTGCTGGACCGGCCGAATGGTCGCATGGCCTAGGTGAGGGGGTATCTCGCGTAGCGAGAGAAAGAAGTTGCAAAACTTTCGAGTGCGCGCCGGCTTCAATAAAGGCGGAAGCCGACCTCCACGCTTACCTGTACGTTCACCGGCTGACCATCTTTGCGTGCTGGTTCAAAGCGCCACTGTTTGACAGTCTCGAGAGCCTTCGCATCGAGTCCGTAGCCGAGGCCGCGGACGACCCGAATGTCGCGAGGACGTCCTTCAGCGTCGACAATGAGCCAGAGGATGCACGTGCCTTGAATCTTGGCTCGGCGCGCTTCTTCCGTATACTCGGGATCGGGCGTGTCGACGGGTTTGGGAGCGGTGATGCCTCCGCCGACTTTGTAGACACCGCCGCCAATTCCGCCTCCGCTGCCGGGACCGACGCCGGCGCCGCGTCCTTCGCCGACTCCGCCACCGGAGCCGGAGCCGATTCCGCCACCCGATCCGGTTCCATTGGAGGGCGGCGCGGCTGGCATCGGAATCGCGGCAGGATTTCCAAGAGTAGGCATGTGATTCTCAGCCAGATGCACTTGCGGCGGGACGACGACACTGGGCTCGGCCGTCAGCCTTGGCTTCTCGTTGTGCATGACGATTTGCGGAGGAGTAAATTGCTGCACATCGAGTTTCGGCAGACGCGCTTTCGGCGCGGGCAAAGGATCGCGATCTCCTCCTCCTCCGCCACCACTGACTTCCTTTTTGGCGGTCTGTATGGTGTACGTGTCTGGAGAAGGAGCAATGAGGGTGACCACTTCTCTAGGCTTTTCTTTCTCGACCACGTGAGTTCCGACGGAAGCGGCGACGATCAGACCGGTGATGACAGCGTGAAACATGGCCGAGCCCTTCAGCCCGGCGGAGCGGTAGTTGTTGTACTGTCCCCATATTTCCATTGAAGCCAAAGGTTGCTGCGAGTTCATTTTTGAGGGCGGTCGGGATGTCATGGTTCCTGGGTCCCTTTGAAGTGATTCGGACAATCTCGGCAAATTGCGAAAAGCGGCGGAAAATCTCAAATCGCATCGCGTTGGTCCCGCACTCAAATCGCATCGCATTGGTCCGCACTATAGATGCGAGCTATTCAGGAGCGGTTTACGAAGGGAAAGAGGCACCGCTCGCAGTAGATGATCGATTGCAGTGAGAGCAATTCTTACAGCTGCACAAGTTTCTTTGCGACTCTATGAATGTGAAGCGATGGTAACAAACGGAAAAGGAAAAACTGGAGAACAGAACTTTGAACCCTCGGTGCGATTTCCCTAACTCTCAAACGGTTTCACTTCGATGGGAGTCGAATCTTCCAAAATACCTCGACATTGTCCGCGGCGTTGCGGCAAGAAGGAGGAAACGCCGAGGCAATGTTTCCAATCCCCGCGCGCTGGGAGCCATTTTGAGGGTTCTTCCGATCGAGCCTACATAGATAACAGTATTGCGCCGGAACCGGTCGAACTCTATTCTCAAATCCTCGACACAACGCCCCAAAAGCGGGTGCTGGTTTGCTGGGAACAATCGGCACCCGCTTCCCCAACCAAAGCCCAAATTCCAGCTCCTTTCTTCACATTCGCGGGCGACGGCTCGGTCCAAGCCTGGAAGGGATCACGAAAGTCCTGCGTCGGGCACGGGCGAACCCGGTTCGCTCTTCGCTCTCCCTCCGCGGTGCTGCTGTTTGGGTTCATCGCACCCGCCGCAAGCGGAGCTCTTGCACGGGCGCGGCGGGTGCGACTTTACGCGATCGACCGCGACGGCCGGCGCACCTTGGCTGAGCGGTCACTCCGGCGGACGAATCCGGTCGTTTGCCTGATACGCGGAAATGTTCTGAATAAACGCCTCTCACCTGCCGGCCTGGGCGCATTCGTTGACCATTGCGGTATCCGGACACACGACCGGACAAGGTATGATGACTTCGACCATTGTTCCAGGATTTGAGTTCGACACCCTCAGCTCCCCGCCAAATTCTTTGGCGCGCTGCTTGATGCCTCGGATCCCCACCCCCAAACTTTCCGGCTGAAGTTCGGCGATTTTCGCGCCAATACCGCGGCCGTCGTCGCGTACCGTAACTATGGTGTGCACGCCTCGCTGGGCCAGTGCGATCCAAACGTGATTGGCGCCGGCGTGACGGAAGACGTTGGTGAGAGCTTCCTGCACAATGCGAAAGATGGCAGTTTCCAGATCAGGAGCGAGGCGGGGAAACTCCTGCGGTTCGACCTGTAATGAGGTCTGGATCCCGCTGCGCTCGCTGAGTCCATCGACGTACCAGGAAATCGCCGACAGAAGCCCGACCTCATCGAGCAGCGGCGGATGCAGAAGATGGGACATACTTCGCACCTGCTGGATCGCGCGATCGATGATGCCGATGGCTTCGGTGCAGGCGCGCTTGGTGGACGGTGCCAAGTCCTGTTGCATGGCACTATCGAGAACGATTTTGGCTACCGCGAGCTCCTGGCCCAAACCATCGTGCAATTCACGGGCAATGCGACGGTGCTCCTGATCTTGCATCGTCATGAGGCGAACGGAAAGCTCGCGCAACTCCGAGGTGCGTTCATCGACCATTCTTTCGAGCTTGGTGGCGCTCTCCCGCATGGATTGCTCGAGCAGCTTGCTGTCGTGAATGTCGGAACAAGTGCCATACCAGCGAATAATCGCACCTTCGTCGTCGCGAATGGGAACGGCGCGCGACCGGAACCAGCGATAGAGATGGTCACGGGAGCGCATGCGGTATTCCGTCTCGCAATTGGCCCCCGAATCCACACAGGTCTTCCACTCGGACGTTGCTTTTTCCTTGTCGTCCGGATGGATGTATTCCATCCAGCCCATGCCGTGGGCCGTGCCCGACGCGGCGCCGGTATATTCATAGAATCGATCGCTGATGTAATCGCGGCTGCCGTTGGCCTGTCGGCTGAAAATGATGTCGGGTGCGGTTTGGATGATGGCGTCGAGCTCCTGATTCTTGTGGGCGAGCATCAGGTTCAGCTGTTCCAGCACTTCGGCACGCTTGGCTAATTCCTCGGTGCGCTCGTCTACGCGCTTTTCCAATTCGCGGTTGAGCGTTTCCAGCTGGCGAGTTTTGCG
>JASHRE010000883.1 GCA_030037515.1 Candidatus Sulfotelmatobacter sp. | reverse complement strand
AATGTATGCAGTTTTGCCAAAGGTATAACAATGTCAGCGTTTTTGACCGCGCCGCTCTTCAGCTCGATGATCTCGGCATCCTTCTCGCGGAACACGCCTCCGCTGTAGATACCAAATGTCTGCTCTCTTCCAATGTTAATCGGGGTTGGCGGGTGCTCTTCAGGAAACGCATACTGTTCTTCGTGGATCACGAATCGCATCGTGTACTTGAGGACATATTTCCCTGGCCCCATGCCCGATATCCGGTATTTGCCCAGATCGTCTGTGGTCGCCCGCACAACGTCTCCGAAGACGTTGCGCCATGAACCATCTTGCTGTCGTTGGAGAACCTGAACCGTCGCGCTGATGGCCGGACTACCATCGTCATAGAGCAGAGTACCGTATACCGCCGCGCCGCGTTGAAGATGGATCACGATATTAGCTGTTAAGCCGGTATTGATAGTCACAGTCGGGATTTTCTGGTCCATTTCTTCTATCAACTTCGAAGTTGGCCCCTTCAAATCATCATCAGTAAACTGCAACGCTGGATTTTGGTATCCAGGGTAGTCGACGAACACATAATAAGAGCCGGGGCTCAGCATAGGAATAATGAACGTTCCGTTCATATCTGTCGTTACAACGTGGTGTAGTACCGAATATCCGGGGTCTTCCTGAGAAGATCCTGGCCCAGGCTTCGTCGTTTTGGAAGGTGCGGTGCGCAGCCATACCTTCGCGAGCCTTGCTGGCCGCCCATCGGTGTCGGAACAATAAACATGACCCACCAGCCGTCCGGTCGCGAGGTAGGACTGAGCTGCGCCACTTTCTTCCAGGAAAGATACGATCGCGAAAAGAAGGACCAGTGAAGCCTTAAGGGAATTTTGCATAGCGTCGCTCCCTCCGACCCTTCGAGCGCGAAGTCTCGTTTAAGTACCACAACGAGCTCTGTTTTTGGCCGAACATGTGGTTCGGAGCAGACCACGTGCGCCAGTCATTCGGTGCCCGACACGGGCTTGGCGGAATCAAACTTAAACCAGTCGACGCGCTCGTCCGCCAAGTAAGTTGGCGAACGGTCCTTGAAATTGAACCCGGGATGAGTGCGGTGAGTAAGTCTCTGCGATTCGGCAGGATATCTCCTTTACCAACTCCACTGACCCGGCGGGAAGATGGGTCCCGCTCAACTCTACCGGTCTCTATTGGGGGCTGCAAGATGCTGCTGCACCAGTTTGGCATAGTGCATTGGAACCACTGACTTTCGGACGACTTGCCTTGACACACGCAACCCTCGTCGCCTAGGCTGCGGACTCGCGACCTGCCCGGCAAACGACAGGGGTGAAGAGAATGACATGCGTAAAGGCTACAAAGCTCGCAGGGCGGACGACACTGCATAGCCGGGTGCTTCTTGGTTGCTGCGCGCTCATTCTGAAGATCCTTGCATTGCACGCGAGCGGAGCAGACCATTACGACGTAACGGTCGAACGTGACCTGGAATTGAAGACGCGTGACGGCGTCACGTTGCGCGCGGACGTATGCCGACCGAAGGCGGATGGCAAATTCCCGGTTCTATTGACACGCACGCCCTATGACAAGAATGGTGTCCTCGGTTTTTGTCAGAAAGCCGCAGCGCATGGCTACGTAGTCGTAGCACAGGACGTTCGGGGCAGGTATTCCTCCGAGGGTGATTGGTATCCGTTCAAGTTTGAGTCTCAGGATGGCTATGACACGGTGGAGTGGGCGGCCGGACTTCCTTACGCGAATGGGAAAGTCGGAACGTTTGGTGGCTCCTACGTTGGGGCGACGCAATTCCTCGCGGCGATCCTTCAACCGCCCCATCTGGCCGGAATTTGCCCTAATTACACGGCGTCGAACTATTACGATGGCTGGACGTATCAGGGTGGTGCCTTCGGGCAATGGCTCAACGAATCGTGGACCTCGAGTCTCGCGTTCGACACGCTCGGCCGCCTCGCCGAAAATGCCAGCTCGTCAGATGATTGGAAGCATAAGCTGCCTCTATTGTCATACCCCGTGCTTAAAATGCCATCGTCTGAGGCACTGGCGCCGTATTTCATCGACTGGCTCCATCATCCAAACTACGACGACTATTGGAGACGGTGGTCGATCGAAGATCACTACTCACGAATTCAGGTCCCCGTATTCAACATGGGCGCGTGGTATGACATCTTTCTGGGCGGTACTCTCAGAAACTATGAGCGCCTCAAGAAAGAAGCAGGCACGGAGTCCGCGCGAGGCGGCCAGCGGCTGATGGTCTACGTTGGTGGGCATGCCGGCGGGTGGAAGAGCCGAAAAGTCGGCGCCGTAGATTTCGGGGAAAAATTGCCGTTCGATCTAGAAGACGTGACTCTGCGCTGGTACGACTATCTCCTGAAAGGAATCGCGAACTCAATTGAGCACGACAAGCCCGTGAAGATCTTCGTCATGGGCAAAAACGATTGGCGTGAAGAAGACGATTTTCCGTTGGAACGCGCAAAGCCCACGCGCTATTACCTGCACTCAGGGAAAGCTGCGAACGGTGTTTTGGGAGGAGGCACCCTCAGCACGGCCTTACCGGCCGAAGAGCAGCCCGATCGATACGTCTATGATCCGGAGAATGCAGTTCCCACGATTGGGGGGCCGCTCCGTGAAGCGCTGCCCACTGGCATTGGTCCTGAAGATCAGCGCCCAGTGGAAGCGCGAGACGATGGCCTCATCTTTTCTACGCCAGCGTTCACACAAAGTACCGAGGTCACAGGCCACGTGCTGCTTGATTTATACGTCAGTACTTCGACGGTTGACACGGATTTCACGGGAAAACTGGTTGACGTGTGGCCAAACGGATTCGTGCAAAACCTGACAGAAGGTATTCTGCGCTTGCGTTACCGCAACTCACAGGAGAAACCAGAATTGGCCCATCCTGGAGATATCTATCACATCAATGTGGATCTTTGGGCAACTAGTGATGTTTTCTTACCAGGACACAAATTACGGCTTGAGGTTTCCAGCAGCAACTTTCCGAGGTTTGACCGGAACCTGAATACGGGTGATGATCAGGCGAGTGGAACACAAACAGTCCGCGCAACAAATACTATCTACCACGACAAGTCCCGTCCGTCTGCTCTCATTCTTCCTATCGTACAGTGACCGCAACCCACATCTTCAGCCCATTGCGCTCTGTTTTTGGCCGAACATGTGGTTCTGAGCAGACCACGTGCACCAGTCATTCGGTGCCCGACACGAGCTTGGCGGAATCAAACTTAAACCAGTCGACGAGCTTGTCGGCTAGATAGGTTGGCGCACGGTCTCTGAACATGAAGCTGCGACACGTGCAGTTAGGAACTTTCTGCGATTCGGCAGAGTGTCTCCCTTGCCCCTTTACCGACTCCACCGCCCTGGCGCAAAAATCGGTCGCGGTCCACCGTACCCAGCTGAATTGAGGGCTGCAAGATACGGGTGCACCAGTTGGGCGCAGAGCTACTTCATTGGTTTCGGTGCTTTAGCAACTAACGCAGGTGTATAACCATAGCGGAGAACTATGGGGCAAGACATTCGATATGCGCTGCGCCAGATCGGGCGCAACAAGCTGTTCAGCATAACGGTCCCTCTTCTGCTAGCGGTCGGGATTGGCGCCAATACTCTGATTTTTAGCTTTATCAACGAACTGTTGTTGAAGCCGTTGCCGGTCAGAGATCCCAAAGGCCTGCTCATGATTGAAAAGAACCGGCAGCAACAGGTCCGGCCCGATACAGAGTTCTTTTACAGCCAGGTGGAAGATCTCGCGCGTCGGGAGGATCTGTTTTCTTCGGTCATTGCCGAAGAATCTCTCGAAGACCGGACGCAAAGCGATTTTTTGCCTTTTACGAGCGGCGATACAACTCGCTTGATTGCGACTGAGATCGTCTCACCCAACTATTTTTCGGATCTCGCAGTTCGTGCCATACTCGGCCGCGTGCTTACCGAGGCCGATGCGACGAGTTCTTCGCAGATTCCCGTTGTACTGAGCTATCAATTCTGGCAATCGCAATTCAATCGCGATCGCGCAGTGCTTGGCAAAACGATCCGCGTCAAAGATTATCCATTTGTAATCGTCGGAATTTTGCCACGCGAGTTCCATAGCCTTGATATCGACCGCTCGCCCGACGTGCGTTTCCCCATCTCCGCCGCATTTGCACTAGCCGGTCACAGCATCTCGGACCCGAAGCAGGAGTTCTTGGGTTTCCGTGTTGTCGTGCGGCTTGCACCGGGTGTCACGCAAACGCAAGCTGCCACGGCAATTCTGCCAAGCCTCCAAGCAAGTACAGAGACGCTCTGGCGAGAAAGCTGGCTAGCTCGTGACCACCCCTTGTCAAGAGAAGAGATCGAGAACTTCGTAAAAACCGAAGGCGAATTTCGCCTGAATTGGCGACCTGCGGGTTACGGTCTTTCCGAGCTTCGTGGCAAGTTTTCCGAAGCACTCATTTTGCTCATGTGTGGCGTGGGTTTGTTGCTCCTAGTAGTGTGCGCGAACATCGCTGGCTTGGTCTTCACAAAATCTGAGGAGCGGAGGAGAGAAATCGCTGTCAGATTTTCAATGGGCGCGGGTCGGGCGAGACTTGTGCGGCAGTTGCTTACCGAAAACCTGATTTTGGCATTACCGGGAGCGATCTTGGGCACGGCCATCGCTTATCTGTGTTCTCCAGTTCTGATTGGCCTACTGCCGCCAGTGACTGGGCTTGCTATTTACAAGATGCCGCGAGTTCTAACCGTTGAACCGGATCTCCGCGTATTGTCTTTCACCATTGCCCTTACTCTTCTGAGCGTGCTGCTCTTCGGCATGGTCCCAGCATGGCGAGGAACGCGGCTTAATTTGAGCGAAGAATTGAAGGCCAGCGGCAAAGCCGCGACTGCTGGGCGCCAGGGTTTGCCCGCAACCGCTGTCCAGGTGGGAATCGGAGTTGTGCTTCTCTCGGCAGCCGCTTTGATGTTGGAAACGTATTGGAACCTGGAGCATTTGAATCCCGGTTTCGACCGGGCGCACGTCGATGAGTTTTTGATCGATCCCTGGGACGCAGGTTATTCCTCCACCAAAGTAGCGCCATTTTTCCGCGAACTGAGAGAACAGATCTTGGCGTTGCCGCAAACCCGTTCCGTCGCCTACGCTTCGATGGAACTAATGCGCGGTTTCGGAGTGAAGACGACCATTGCTCCGCAGGGGGTTGTGCTTCCGAAAGGGACATTTTTGAACACAAGCCTTAATTCCGTCACGCCAGATTATTTCAAAACTCTGGGCATTCCGTTACTAGCGGGACGAACGTTAGATGCCAGCGATGTGAAGGCGAAGCCACAACCAATCGTCGTCAACAGCGCCTTCGCCGACTATTTCTTTCCCCATCAAAATCCAATCGGAAAAGGGATTGTGCAAGGCACAGACGGTACACAGCCACTGACGTCGGTCATAGTTGGAATCGCGGGCACAGCGAAATATCGGTCCATGCGGGAGCAAGAACCACCCATCTCCTATAGCCC
>JASHRE010000882.1 GCA_030037515.1 Candidatus Sulfotelmatobacter sp. | reverse complement strand
GTCCGACTGAGGTTCGTGGTGCTGTGCTTCTTGGACTCATTGGTTTCGTCATCTACCCTCTCCTGCCCGACCGCTTCATCGACAACTGGCACTTGGTCAATCCCCGCCAGTCGTGGGCAATCGTGATCATTGTTGCCGGTTTGGGATTCCTGAACTATGTTCTGCTTCGGCTCTTCGCCAATCGGGGGCTTTACTATACGGCTGGACTTGGTGGATTGGTGAACAGCACCGCGACCGTCGCGGAACTGTCCCGCCTGCTCACCGGCGAAGCAAGCAGCATGGCGGTCGCGCTGGTTCTGATTACGTCGGTCGCAATGTTCCTGCGGAATCTGCTGATACTAGCAATTTTTGCTCCTAAAGCCGTCCCCGTTGCTGCCGCACCCATACTCGCTATGACGGCAATCGCCGCGTTCTTTGCGTGGAGGCGGCGGGAGCGTGGCACGGAGCGAGTTAGCCCACTTCGAGTTTCGTCGCCCGTATCGCTCAAGTACGTGCTGAAATTCGGCGCACTGTTTGTAGCGATGGAAGTCATCGGCACGATTGGCGCACGGTACTTGGGGAAGTACGGCTTCTTGGCGCTGAGTCTGCTGGGAGGAATGGTGAGCAGCGCCAGCACCACGGCTGCGGCGGCGACCATGGCTATTCACGGAAAACTTTCACCTGATGTGGCAGGAGTGGCGACGGTGTTTGCCTCGATCACGAGCGCCCTTGTCAATCTGCCTCTGGTCGAACGGCAAACTCACGACAGGCACATCACCCGGACTCTTACGGTCATTTCGGTCTTGTTGGTCGCGATTGGACTTGTCGTGTTGGTCTTGCGAGAGAGATGGACGTTGACGCCCTGACGTCAGTCCTACTCTGGCTTTTCTAAGCCTTCACAAGCGGTTGCCTTTTATGTTCGATCTCTCGGGGTTGCGACAACACTTGCAACCCTGTTGCTATCGCGACGAGTTCGTCGCCGTCGGCCGATTCCTGAAGCAATTCCGCCCTCCGCCTCCGGATTATGGCTTCGGCTTTCGAAATCTCGGCGAACAGCCTCTCGGCATCCAGTGCAAACAGCGCGTTTTGGTATGGCTTGTCTCGCGACAATCCGGTCGATGCCTTGCGGTTGCAGCCTGCCAGCGAAACGGCACCTCCAGTTGACACCTGCGTTTTGAGAGCATCCAATTCTTGCGGGCAGGAGGTGAGTCATGCACCGACTCGTTACCATACCCCCGACCTTGCTGCTATTGGCAACCCCCGCCCAACTTTTCGCTAAGGGCGAAACCACCAAGATCACGATCCAAAGTCTGGAAGAATTCGGGGGCAAAGCGACCGAGAGAATGGCTTCACCATATCGAGGCAGATCAGAACGTCGCTTTCGATTTGCTCATCTTAGACCCAGCAACTACAACGTGTATGCCGTACCCGCCGACCCGTTTCCCGCGTTGGAAACAAGCAGCGCACTTGTCTCGATGCAAAACATGGGAAAGATCACTGTACAGGTGGGCTCGGAGAAAAACGCTGGTTGAACCGAACCGACCAGCCGATGGAGGTTCGCATGACGAAATCTGGGTTTGCCTTGTCGCTTTCTATTTCCATAGTTCTGCTTTCTCTGCCAGCACTTTTGCAGGACGCTGATCGCACAAGTGCGGCTTCCGACCCATCACATTCCGAGATGCGAATTGTACCTGCCTGTCCAGTGGGTGGCAGCGAGCAGTTCACCAAGAATTTGCAAATCATCTATTTCCCCGACGAAGGCGGTGCAATACGGAATCCCCAATCGCTCACTCTGCGCCTAGTCTTCAACGGCCGTAGCTGGCGGGATAACGACCGGACTGTTGGTTTCCAGCGCAGAGACGACGGAAGCTGGCAAGCCAGCGTCCCACTCGCGTTTCAGTGGGTGTACGCCATTTGGTACGTTCGCGACGAAGCCGGGGGGCAGAGAGATGATAATGACGGTCGTTACTGGGATTTAGTCTTCTGCGATACCAACGGAAAAAAGTTGAGCGAAGGGATTCGCTACCAAGCCGGGGGGCACGCAGGCTCAATTTTCAGTGACGACATCAAGCGGGCGACCGACTACGACCAAGCGATATCGATCATCGAGCAGAGCGAGGCTGGCGCACACGGGATGCTTTTGTATGACGAGTGGGTTTTCAAATTCAAGCGACAGAACCACTCCGAGCGTGAGCACCAAGCACTCGCCAACGAAATCCGGCAAGGACTGGCGCTACCCGCGGCAGACCCGGATTACCTGCGACAAACTGCTATGTTCCTGGTTGAGTTCGAAGACGCATTCCCATCCGAGTTGGTGGAGCAAGCGGTGGAGATTTCGGATCGAACGCCAGTACCGGGAATGCCGTCGATGCGATGTGAACTCGACAGAGGACACGCTGAGTCGGTTGAGAATCCTGCGCAACGAGCGAAAGCGTTGGGAGACTGGCTCACCAAGTATCCTGATGATCGCGCCTATAGAGATGAGATTCGCAAGGAACGGCTGGAAGCCCTCGGCGATGCGGGAGAGATCGAGGCGGCTGAAGCGCAATTTCGCGATCTTGAACTTCAACTATCTGACGAGGCAGACCTGTACGCGACAATGGCATCGATCTACATTGAACACAAGACGAAGTTGAACGAAGCGTTGACATTGTTGGACAAAGCCGAGCGGAAACTCTTAGCACAGGGTGAGTCGTCGGGATACGTTGTCGTTCTAAGCGGCAGTCCCGACGAAAACCGCGCCATCCTGAATGTCTGCCGTGGGGAGGCGTTATTAGAACTGCGGGAATGGCCAAAAGCCGAACGCTGCCTAAGACGTTCTCTACACGCACGGGATGAGGCTGAAGCCTATGCGCTGTTAGCCGATGCGCAGGAGCACCAAGGGAAATGGAAAAACGCTAAGGACAGCTACCTTGAAGCGTCCGTCCGCTCGTCGAGTCGCGACCAAGAGTATGTGGAGCAGTTTGTTCGTCTTTCGCTGAAAACCGGGACTCCAAGCCCTCAGGCAGCTTTGAGTGAGCTTGAAGGAGCAAGGAAACGAAATCTTGACGCCCAGCACTACAAACCATCACTGGTGAATTTGCCTTTGCCTGACTTCACATTTACGACCTCGGCGGGGGAGAAGATTCCAAGTTCTTCACTGCGCGGGAACAAAACCGTATTGGACATCTGGTCTACTTGGTGCGGGGCGTGTGTTTCAGAGCTTGGCGGCTTCGCAAAATTCCATCAATCTCATCCAGAGGTCTCGCTGTTGCTGGTCGCGAGCGATTCGAAAATACAGCAGATCATGAAAGTGTTCCGCTCGCAGGGGATTTCCGAACAAGTCATAGTGGCAGCCGATGGAGATGTGGAGCGGTTCGGAAATAATGGCGTTCCGCAAACCTATATCGTCGATGAAAACGGGCGCATCCGCGTCCTCCATTACGGGACTTTGCCGGATGTGGTTTCGTATTTGGAAGCCGACCTCGCTGCTGTGAAAACTGGCTCGCCAACTCGGTAGATTGGAGTGGTGAATGGGAAGGGCGTCGTTGCGGATTATATTGATTTGCGGGCTGGCGATTGTCGCGAGTGCGTGCGGGCAAACCACTGAATGCGCGAAGGTGACGACAAGCGGCGATGAAGTCACAATGATTGCCGATAGCATCAGGGTAGTGGACTCCATCGCGAATACTCTGGCGCAAAGATTCGGCGTCTTGGTCAATGCGGAGGAACCAGAGTATCAATTCTCTGGAGACGTGCAAGACATACAGGACGCCGATCCTGACGGGGGCGTCCAGCACCCAAAAGTACATTATCTAGTCCCGAAACGCCGCCACACGGAGATTCACTTTTCGCTTCTTAGGGATGGCACGCCGAGCGATGTTGGCGGCTTGATGCGACAGGTTTTGGGGAAGGCAAACCAGCAAACTCCGTTCCGCTATCGTTTGGATGTGGATGGCGAGTTCTTCAGCTTTGTGCCGACCGCAACTCGCGATGCGAGTGGCTTTGTAGTGGCTACGATGCCGCTGCTCGACAGGCGTGTAACGATTCCGCTGGGCAACCGCAGGATTTCCGAAAGCGCAAAGCTGATGGCAGATTCACTCTCTGCACAGACCGGGCTTCGTGTTAGTTGTTGCCAAGGTTCGGTTGCTGGCATTCCTTGGGGAC
This sequence comes from Candidatus Sulfotelmatobacter sp., assembly GCA_030037515.1. GTDB lineage: Bacteria > Acidobacteriota > Terriglobia > Terriglobales > Acidobacteriaceae > Sulfotelmatobacter. The sequence goes on along the minus strand of JASHRE010000882.1, from coordinate 265 downwards.
GTTCTTCTGTGCCATTTGAAGCCCACCATGAAACTGCACGACACGTGCTGGAACGACTTCTAAGGCTCGAAGTGTCACCGCCACGCGACTACTGTCTGCTACGCTGCGAATCAGGGTGGTGTGTCATAAATGTCCAAGATGTGTGGGGTGCTCAATGCCGCTGAAATGTCTCGAACCAGCGACAAGCTACAAAATGGAATCGCTGTGGGAGGCTCCCGTGAGCCTGCGCTTTTTCGTTCTGTTCTGCTGGTTTTCCCTTGCCCCG
>JASHRE010000091.1 GCA_030037515.1 Candidatus Sulfotelmatobacter sp. | reverse complement strand
CGCCGATCGAAATCAAGCCTTCAAGCTCCTTCAGCAAGCTGCCCCACGAGGGCATCGGCTCGGCCACACCCAGACCGAGAATGCCCAGATTCGCCTCGCTCAAAATAAACGCGGGAATGGAAATCCAGAACTGCGCGTAAAGCACCGGCTTGAGATTCGACAAAACGTGAATCCAGAACAGGCGTGAGGCACGAATTCCCGAAGCTCTCGCCTGCCGCACAAAATCGGAATCGCGCAGCGACGCGGCGCTCGCGCATAGCACCCGAGCGGCGCTGGTCCACCCCAATAGTCCCAATAGAAGAAACGTCACGAGAACAGAAATCATGGGCGAGAGATTCAGCGGCATCATGGCGCGGACCGTGATCAGCAGGAACAGCCACGGCATGGCGAGAAAAAGATCGGTGACGGCCATGGCTGCGCGCGCCCAAACCCCACCAAGGTATCCGGCTAATCCCCCCACAAACGCGGCCATGAGCGCCGAAACGAAAGCTGCGGCCGGCGCAAGCAACAATGAGATTCGTGTTCCGTAAAGAACGCGCGCGAATCGGTCCCGGCCGATTTCGTCGGTTCCCAGCCAATGCCGGCGCGATGGGGCCGCGTTGGGCTCTTCGCGATACTGCCGCGCGTACCCTTCGGGCGCCAGCCAGTTTGCCGAGAGCGACACTCCGGCGACGAGCAGCAGAAGTACACACGCTGCCCTGCGCCAGACGTTTTTGTGCAAGACCTTCACGCTCGCTGGCCTCGTAATACTTGTACGATTACATCGGCGCCGGAATTTGCCAGCAAGGTTACGAGCGTCACCAAAACCGTGATATTCATCAGCAGCGGCAGGTCGCGCGAGAGCGCCGCCTGCCATGCCAGCTGTCCGACCCCGGCAAGACCGCAAAGGCCTTCGACCGGAATGGCCGCGCCCACAGCAGTGCTGACGGAGACTCCCGCGACCGCCAGTAACTGTGGTGCAACAACTGGAACCACATGCCAGAACAGAATCCGCAGCTCGCTCAAGCCCTTGGCGCGCGCCGTCACGATATGCGGCATGCCATAAGCTTTCTCCAGCAAATTGCGGGCGTAACGGTAGACGCGCGGGAAAACGATCAGTGCAATCGCGAGAGACCCGGGAACGTTCCACAAAACAGAAAGCAAGGCCAGCACAGCCGCGGGAACACAAAGAAAAGCTCCGCTCAGGAATGTGCTGACCACGTCATAAGCCGTGATGCGGAGCCACGCCGCGCTCAGCGCCAGCGCCATGGCAAAGGCCCAACTCAGCAGCAGTCCCACGCCCACCAGATGCAAGGTCAGAGGGCCCCGCTCCCGCAGCAGAGTGCTGACCGGCTGTTGCAGAGAAATCGACATCCCTAGATCGCCTTGGATGGCACGCTCAAGTGAATGAAAATAAAAGCTAAGGATGTTGCGCTCCCCGGCCCGGGAGGAGCGGAGGGCGTCCAGGCTCGCTGCATCCAGTCGCGGGTCGAGTTGCGCTTCATCCACGTCGAAGCCGGGCGCGAACCGCATCAGAACGGCCGACAACAATCCGCCAAGAAGAACGGTGGCGACCAGAACCGAGGCATGCCTTGCGAGTTTTCGCCAGAGCATGGTCGGCATCTCCTAGCGAACGGATGCTCCGAGGGATTTTTCGTGCTGGCGCGCGATGGCGGCGGCGTGGTGCATCTGCTTCATCGAATACATGCGGCGGTCGGCTTCGGCGAGCAGCCGCTCGACGTCGAATCCATCATCCGGACAAAATGCCATCCCCACGCTGAGAGAAATCAGATCGCGCCCGCAGATAAGGCGGCCAGCTTCGATGGCAGCCTGATTCAGCCGCTCGGCCTTTTCCTCGGCCGCCCCGCGTTCGAGGCCAGGAGCGGTGATCACAAATTCGTCGCCACCCATGCGCGCCACATAGTCATACCCGCGACAGGCTTCTTTTAGGCGGACGCTGAATTCGCGCAGCAGCTTGTCGCCTTCCAGATGTCCGAACGAGTCGTTGATCTGCTTGAAACCGTCGATATCGCACACCATGACCGTCAGAGGCGTTTTGGTGCGACGGCAGCGCGCCACTTCCTGCGCCAGATGGACGAACAGCGAACGCGCGTTGGGTAGCCCGGTGAGATAGTCGGTCGTGGCGGAACTTTCCGCCTGCTGATACTTGAGCGCATTTTCGACCGAGAGCGCGACTTTCGATGCTACGGCCAGCAGAATTCGCAAATGGTCGGACGTAAACGCATCGCGCGCGGTTTGATACATCGCCAGCACGCCGACCACTCCGTTCAATCCTTCGAGCGGCACGACCAGCGCCGACTGCAGTTGCGAGTGTTTGCCGGGATCGACTACGTAACCGGCTTCCACTTGCGGATTTCCGTTCACGATGGGCTTGGAATTTTCCGCCACCCACCCGCACAACCCTTCACCCACGCGGATTTTCAGCGCCGAAAGCAATCGAAAATTGTCACCGCTCACCAGTTCCGGCAGCAGCCATCCATTGCGATACACAAAAACCGCGATCGAATCGTAAGGAATCATGCGGCGCAACCGCATCGACAACACCGACAAGGTTTCGCTGAGGCTCAGCGAGACGCCGAGGTCCTGGCTAAGCTCGAACATGATCTGCGCTTCCTGACGGGCCGAAGCGATTGAACTGAGGAAGTCGGCGTTGTCGGCGGGTCCACGTGTGATGGTTTCCGGGCTTTCGAATCCTGTCCCAGGCGCCAGGCCGCGCTCCACCTTGATGGTCTTGGAAAGTGAATGCGGGGCGGCCGTTTCTTCATCAAGCAGCGCGGCCCGTTCCAGCTCCACGTAATTTCGCGACAGAATGTCGACGACTTGCGGATCGAACCACGATCCCGCCATCTCTTTCACCTTGGCCATGGCTTCGACCAGCGGCAAAGCCGGCCGGTACTGACGGTGGGAAGCCAACGCATCGAGGCAATCGACCGTGGCGAGAATACGAGCCCCGATTGGAATCTGCTCACTCGCCAAGCCCTCGGGATAGCCGGTTCCATCCCAGCGCTCGTGGTGCGAACGCACGATCGGCGCCACCGGATAGGGAAACGCGACGCGCTCCAGAATTTCCGCGCCGATGATCGGGTGCACCTTCATCTTCTCGAATTCCTCGGGGGTCAGTTTGCCCGGCTTGTTGATGATGTGTTCCGGTACCGCCAGTTTCCCGATGTCGTGCAGAAGCGCGGCCGCCCGCAGAGCTTCGATCTGCTGTTCGGGCAAACGCAAGATTTTCGCAATCGCTACGGCGTACGTGCGCACGCGCTGCAGATGCGTGTGCGTCGTGTGATCTTTGGCCTCAATCGCCAGCGCGAGCGCCTCAATCGTGCGCATGTTGAGCGAGGCAATTTCTTCCACGTGCCGCTTTTCGATTTCCACCCGATCTTTCTCGGCTTCCAGCCGGCCGAGATACAACCGATACGAGCGGTACACCCAATAAATCAGCGGCAGAACCAGAAGGGAAGTCTGCCAGCCGGCGCGCCGATTGATGATTCCGACCAGCCCAACCGCTGCGGCGCCCACTAGGTAGTAAGGAAACGACCAGAAATAGCATTCCGACCACACTTTGCGTGGTGTCTTGTTTTCCGTGAAAGCAATCACGACCGAGATCGGCAGCGTATTCGCCAGGAAAAACACAAGGGCAGCCAACAGTAGGAGGAGCGGCTTTTCATTGCCCATCCTCGGATCGAGCCAGTGATAGGTCACGTAAGAAAGAGCTGCAGCATTCGCCATCATCCCGAAAACATTGAAGAGAACCTTAACCGGATCAGGACGTGTGCGGATTTGCCAGACGCTCTGCACAAGAGTCGCCGTGCAGCCGATCGCCAAGGTTTCCGGCAGGCTAAGTTCCATTACGCCGAGCAAAATGAATAGAAAGTTCACTGACATCGTGCCATCGATGCCCGGGAGTTGGACCTTGAGGCTGGAAGCCAGCGCGGCAACGATCAGATAGCAGGCGAACCGGGTGAGATCAGCCGATTGCCAGTTCGAGAAGGCGGACCACAGCACCACCATTCCGACCGAGACTGTGGTTCCGACAAATAGTTTGGTGCGAGTCGACATTCGCTCTGACTCAACAGATTTTCAAACACAGGCACGACAGAGAGATCCAGTCGCGCGAGTTTCCCCACGCACACTTTCACCACACCTGTGCCGTTGAGATCGTATGTTTATCGGGAGTTTTTCAGTAGCTTACTTTGGTAACGTGCGCAACAAGGCTGCTACTGGGAAATTAATCCCTGACTTCAGTCGCTTCTCATTCAGAGTTGCTCTCATGTTGAACACGCGGTTACTTTCGTTATTATCGAAGCCTGCATACCGCCTGCAACTTGTTCTGTCTGTGTCAAGATCAACTCCGAATGTGCGGAATGCAATCATCCAAGCTCAGTCCGCCGCCTTCCGTGGCGTCCGCTATTGCGGCAGAGGCTGCCCGCGATTCTGGAACCCGCCCGAGCGCTGTGCCCGGAACCGTTGCCGTGTTATCCACAGATCTCGAAGGCAAGATTGTCGGCTGCAATGACTCGACGCCCGATCTTCTTGGCGGCACTTGCGAGAACATTTCGGGAAAGTCACTCTCGGATTTCCTCTCAGCCGAGAACAACGCAGAGGAGCGGCAGTTGCAGAAAACCCTGTTGGCCGCGGTTCTTAAGCAGGGTCACTACGATTCTGTGCACACGTGCCGGACCGAATCCGGTGCAGAATTTCGGGCAAATTTGTCGATCGCACTAATGCGCGACGGCCGCTCCAAGCCTTCGGGAATCATTGCCATTCTCTCGAAAAGCAGTGTGAACACGACGCTCGCTTCTCCCGCTGCCGAGCCGGAAGCCGAGGAAAAGAAGATAGCGGAAATTACATTCCGCGACATCGGTGGCACCAAGCTCATCCTGTCGAGCCCGATCATGCACCAATTT